>NZ_JSEH01000012.1 GCF_000801335.2 Desulfovibrio sp. TomC | reverse complement strand
ACCCTCCCTGCCTGGGGGGCGCGTTTGCCGCAGGCAGGGCCTGCGGCAAACGCGCCCCCCCATTGCAGGGGTCCGGGGGGATCATCCCCCCGGCCGCCGGAGGCATCTTTCGTCTTTTCGTCCCCCTCTACTCCCACTCCACCGGCAATCGTACGGTCTTTCCTGCTTTGTTGCTAAACAGCAAATAGCCGTTGTCGCGGCCGAAGATATAGAGGTCGCGGGTGACGGCCACGTCTTGTTTGCAATAGGTTGTGATCTCGTCGATGCGGCCTTCTTTCCACCAGGCCAGGGCGTCCAGGCCGGAGGCGGATTTTTGCGTGCCGAGCGTGGCCTTGGCCAGCCCGTCCAGGGACAAACGGTAGCCCAGGCGGGCGTGGACGCGTTCCAGGATGTCCAGGGTGGGCAGCGCCCGGTGGTCAAAGGGCGAGGCTCCGGCCAGGACCTTGTAGTCGAAGCGCAGGATATTGAAGCCGACGATGCAGTCGAGGCGGGCGAGGGCTTCGTAGAGGGCGGGCAGTTCGTCCTGGCTGTAGGGGATGAAATCGTCTGTGCCCGAGTCGTAGAGCACGGCCACGGAGATACCCATCTTGTGGGCATTGCCCCAGCCGCCGACATCGGCAGCGGAGCGGCGGGTTTCGACGTCGAGCACGCCGAAGCGGGCCGGGGCCTTGCCCTTGGGGCGGGAAGGGGCCTGTGTTTCGTTGGTTTGTGGTTGTTCGTTGCAGTCGGGCCGGCAGGCGTCCTGTTCGGGGAGTTTTCCGGACATGAGCAGCTCCAGGAGGAAGCGGGCGGCGACCTTGTCGATGGGCCGGTTGCCGGAGCCGCATTTGGGGGAATGGACACAGGATGGGCAGCCGGTTTCGCAGGGACAGCCGGCCACAGCGGCCAGGGTGCGGGAGAGCGCCTCATCGGCCCGGGAAAAGGCCAGGCGCGAGAGGCCAACGCCGCCGGGCGCGCCGTCGTAGACGAAGACGCAGGCCCGGCCGACCTGCGGGTGAAGCGGCGTGGAGATGCCGCCAAGATCGTTGCGGTCGGTGAGGACCAAGAGCGGCAGGATGCCGATCATGGCGTGTTCCATGGCATGGATGGCTCCCATGAAGTGGAACAGGCGCTTGTCCAGTTCGGCCTGGACGTCGTGGGGGATGACCCACCACAGGCCTTCGGTTTCAAAGACCATGGGCGGCAGGTCGAGCGGCACGATGGTGAGCAGTTGTCCGCCCCGGGTGCGGCGGCGTTCGTAGCCGGTAACGGTCTCGGTGACCCGCAGCCGGCCGAGAAAGACCGGCACGCCGTGGACGTTCGTTTCGCCCAGGACCTCCAGGATGTCGGTGGTCTTCTGGCCGCGCGCCCGGGTGTAGTAGTCGACTTTCCCCGGGGCAACCACCACCCGGCGTTCGGGAATATCCAGGGATGTAACCAGATAGGACACGCCCCGGTGGATGTAGACGGCTCCGGGGTGGGTTTCCTTGTAGGCCCGCATCTCGTCGATCTGGCCGATGACCGAGCCGGCCGCCTCGATGGCGAACTGGCCGCCCGAGCCGCGCAGGTTGACGTCGCGGTGGGGGCGTTTGCGGGCGGCAAACAGGCGCAACCCGTCCTTGTCGCGCAGGAGCAGCCCTTTGGCTTCCAGGATTTCGGCCTCGCGGCGGATGGCCGGGTCGGCCAGGAAGGGTTCGGACAGGGACAACGGCAATTCGGCCGCGGCGCACTCCAGGTGCTTGGCGGCAATGGCCGGATTGGCCGGGTTAATGACGGCCGATTCCGGCGGGCGGTCGAAGAATTCCGAGGGATGGCGCATGAAATACTGGTCCAGGGCGTCTTCGCCGGCAATGAGGGCCACGGCGGATTCGCGCCCGGCCCGGCCGACCCGGCCGCCGCGCTGCCAGGCGGACATGACCGAACCGGGATAGCCGCACAGAATGCACAGGTCGAGGCCGCCGATGTCGATGCCCAGTTCCAGGGCCGAGGTGGAGACCACGCCCAGGAGTTTCCCCGAGGCCATGGCCGCTTCGATGTCGCGCCGTTCCTCCGGGAGAAACCCGGAGCGGTAGGCCGAGACGCGGCTGGCGTAGGGACCGGCCTTTTCCCGGATCCACAGGCTGATAAGCTCCGTCATCTTGCGCGACTGGGTGTAGACGATGGTGCGAAGGCCCCGCGTGAGGGCAGCGGCCAGGAGCATGACCGCAGTGGTGGCGGCGGACTGCTCGGGATTAAGAAACAGGAAATGGCGGGCCGCGGTGGGCGCGCCGGACTCGGTGACGGTTTCCACGGGCAGGCCGGTCAGGTCGGTGGCCAACTGGCCGGGATTGCCGATGGTGGCCGAAGAAAAGACAAAGACCGGCTGCGAGCCGAAGCGCTGGCACACGCGGCCCAGGCGGCGAAACACATGGGCCATGTGGGAGCCCATGACGCCGCGATAGGTGTGCATTTCATCCACCACCACGTGGGTGAGGCCGGCAAAGAGCGTGCTCCAGTTCTCGTGATTGGGCAGCAGCGAGAGGTGGAGCATCTCGGGGTTGGTGATGAGAATGTGCGGCGGATTGTCCCGGATTTTGCGGCGAAAGTGCGGCGTGGTGTCGCCGTCGTAGATGGCGGCGGTGGGCCGGGCAGACTCGGGCAGGCTGGCCGTCAGCTCGGTGATGGCTTTGAGTTGGTCCTGGGCCAGGGCTTTGAGGGGATAGAGGAAAATGGCCCGGGAGTCGGGATTTTTGATGATTTCTTCCAGCACCGGCAGCAGGTAGGTGAATGTTTTGCCGCTGGCGGTGGGGGTGGCCACGGCCACGTGGCGTCCGGCCCGGGTGCGGTCGGTGGCCTGGGCCTGATGGCTGTAGAGCTGCTGGATGCCCCGGGCGGCCAGCAGTCCGGCCACGGGGCGCGGAAAAGGGCGCATGGGGTCGGCATAAACCGCCGGGGCGGCCGGCAGGATGCGGTGGTGGACCACGAGATGCCCCAGGCGCTCGGAGGCCAGCAGGGCCGCCACATAGGAGCCGATATCGTGGGTATCAGGCGTCGCGTCGTCGGGGACGGGGGGCGTATCGTTTGGGGACGGCATGGTGATTTCGGGCCTGGTTTGCTCCGCTGGTCATGGTCCAAAAAATGGGTTTGCGCAAGGCAAGTGCATTGCCTGGCCAAAAGGTTTGGAGTAGCATTACAGAGGATAACTCACCTTGACATCCCCGCCTTCCACGCGGGGGCTGCGGCCAGCCAGG
The DNA here is from genome assembly GCF_000801335.2 of Desulfovibrio sp. TomC. NCBI lineage: Bacteria > Pseudomonadati > Thermodesulfobacteriota > Desulfovibrionia > Desulfovibrionales > Desulfovibrionaceae > Desulfovibrio > Desulfovibrio sp. TomC. The sequence goes on along the minus strand of NZ_JSEH01000012.1, from coordinate 174,451 downwards.
GCAACGGATGCGACTGAAACAGACCTTGGGCCTGGATACATTACGCGGGCTTCTGCGTTTTTACACCTTGCTCCTTGTCCTCCTGCCTCTGGTACTCGCTGCCGGATTTTTCTTTTTTTTCCAGCGTGGGCAAGTGATTGAAACCGAACTCGAAGGTTTGGCCGAATCGCTGGCCAGGGATCGCAGTGTGGTGCGTTCCTGGATTGCCGAACGCTTTGCCGATGCCCGCTATCTGGCCAGCCTTGAATCGACCCGCAGCAGCGATGTTGCAGGCATGGTCCGCCACTTTGCAATCTACAAGCAGACGCACGACTCCGTCTCGGCGGTGGTGTACGTGACGCCTGATGGCCGCACTGTCGTGGATTCGTCTGGTTCTCCCAGCGTCTACGTGGGCGACCGGGAGTACTTTCAAGAGGCCAGGGTCGGCCGCGAGAGCCTGGCCTCGGGGATTGTGGGCCGGGCCTCGGGCAAACCCATCTGCCTTTTTTCCGTGCCGGTGACCCGCCCGGACGGCACGTTTGGCGGGGTGGTGTTTTTGGCTGTGCAGCTGGAGGTGCTGGATGCCTGGCTGCGCGAGGCAACGCCCGGGCCGGGAAACGGTGTGCTGTTATGCAACGGCGAGGGCTCCATTCTGGCTCCGACCCGGGCCGTGGGCGACCAGAGCGGGGAGCTGTCCGCCAAGGTTGCGCCCCAGGCCTTTGCGGCTGGCCCGGGCGGGGTGCTTTTTCGGGCTGCATCGGGCCAGGAGATGCTCGGGGCCTCGGTGGCTCTCAATTGGAACGACTGGAGGCTCGTGCGCGAGGAGCCGGCAGCGGCGGCCCTGGTCGGGTATCGGCGTCAGGCCATGTGGGTGGCCCTGGGCGCTCTGGCCACTATTTTTCTCATTTCGCCATTGGTGTTGCGGCTGTGCCGGAGTCTGGAAGAACCGCTGGAGACGCTTACGCGCTATGCCCGGGAGCTTCGATCCCGGGGCTACGAGGAGAACTGTTTCCTTGCGACTCCGGGGAAACTGCCCCGGGAACTGGCGGAACTGTTTGATGCCTTTTCCAGCATGGCCTGCGAAGTGCGGGCGCATATCGACGCCATTGAGCGTTTAAGCGTCCAGGACGCCCTGACCGGGCTTTACAACCGTCGGTTTCTGTTTTCCGGGGGACTCAAGCTGCTCAGCGCCGCCGCGAGGGCCGGACAGCACTGCGTCTGCCTCATGCTCGACGTGGACCATTTCAAGCGGGTCAACGACACCTTCGGCCATCAGGCCGGGGATCAGGTGCTGGCCCACGTGGGCCAGATCCTGAGCGGAGCGGTGCGTAAATCGGATCTGGTCGCCCGCTACGGGGGCGAGGAATTCGTGGTGCTTTTGATTGGGGCGGGGCTGGCCGAAGGGTTGGAACTGGCCGAGCGCATTCGCCGGACCATGGCTGAGCAGCCGAGCCCGGCCGCCGGTCGGACGCTGGCCGTGACGGTGAGCGTGGGCGTGGCCGAGATGCGCGGCCAGGAGGATTTCGGCGAGGCCGCGCTGGATGCGCTGCTGGCCCGGGCCGATGCGGCCATGTATGCGGCCAAGGCGGCCGGGCGAAACCGGGTCATGGCCGAAGGGGCGGTTGCTCCAGCGGCCTGACGGGCGCCCCAAAGGGCCTGCCCCCGTCTTTATCTTTTCCAGGGCTGTCTGGAGATCGCAAGCCGCCGGGGCAACGGCGGTTCCCGTCAGGCGCAAGCGCCAACGGCTCCGGCTTCTTTTGGTCTGCTCTTCTCAACCTGCGTTTGTCGACCGAGCAGCCCAGCCGGTCAAATCAAATTCCCCCAGGCGGATTTCCAAAGAGGTTGCCCCTTGGGCCGCCGAAGGCCTCTTTTCTCTTCCTAGTGCCCGGTCAACTTGTATTTCTTCAGCTTGTACTGCAACAAACTCTTGGAAATCCCCAGCATCTCGGCTGCTTTCACCTGGACGAAGTTGGAACGGGCCAGCGCCCGGCGGATGAGGGCCACTTCGATTTTTTCCAGGGTGTCATTTAAATTGATCGTCACCGGCAGCAAATCCACAGCGGATTTGTACTGGCTTTCCTCGTCGCGGATTTCGCTCGGCAGATCTTCCACCTGCACCACGTCGCTGGCCGCCAGCACCACGCACCGTTCCACCACGTTTTGCAGTTGGCGCACGTTGCCCGGCCATTCGTAGGCGGTCAGATAATCCATGGATTCTGGCGAAAAGCCTCGGAATTTCTTCTCGTTTTCCCCGGCGTAGCGGCTTAGGAAATGGGCGGCCAGGATGGGGATGTCTTCGCGCCGTTCGCGCAGCGGCGGCGTCTGGATATGGACCACGTTTAAGCGGTAATAGAGGTCTTCCCGGAAGCTGCCGTTGGCCACGGCCTCGGACAGGTTGCGGTTGGTGGCGGCCAGAATGCGGATATCCACCTCGATGGGGTCGGAACCGCCCACCCGCTCGAACTTGCGCTCCTGGATCACCCGCAAGAGCTTCACCTGGAGTTCCGGGGAGAGCTCGCCGATCTCGTCGAGAAAGATGGTGCCCTCGTGGGCCATCTCGAACCGGCCGCGCTTTCGGGCCACAGCGCCGGTAAACGAGCCCTTTTCGTGGCCGAACAGTTCGGATTCGAGCACGCCAGAGGCCAGGGCCATGCAGTTGACGGAAATAAACGGGGCGTTTTTGCGCGGCGAGGAATAGTGGATGGCCTTGGCCAGGAGTTCCTTGCCGGTGCCGGATTCGCCGGTAATGAGCACGGTTGAGCGGGTGGGCGCGGCCTTGGCGATCATCTCCAGCACCCGCTGCATGGCCTTGCCCCGGCCGATGATGTGCTCGGTGGAGAAGCGGTCCTCCAGGGACTGGCGCAGGAGCATGTTCTCGCGCTGGGAGGCGGCAAAGCGGCTGGCCTTTTCCACGGTCAGAAGCAATTCGTCGTTGGCAAAGGGCTTGGCGATATAGTCGAAGGCCCCGATGCGCATGGCTTCCACCGCGCCTTCGATGCTGCCAAAGGCGGTCATGATGATGACCGGGATGTAGGGGTAGTTGCGCTTGACGTGTTCCAGGACCTGCTGCCCGGTGACCTTGGGCATCTTCATGTCGGTGATGACCACGTCCACTTCGGACTCGTCGAGAAAGGCCAGTCCGGTCTCGGGGTCGTCGAGCGGGGTGACGGCATAGCCGGCGTCGCCGAGCATGGCTTCAAGGATGAGCAGGTAGTTCTTCTCGTCGTCGAGGATCAGTATCTGGCTTGGCATGGTTCTCTTTTATCCGAAAAAGGGTCGGGGGATGGCGTGGCGGTCGCGGCGCGACGGGTCTGGCGGCAGCCTACCCCAGGTTCAGGCCGCAGGGAAGGCCATGCTGACGCAGGCCCCGGCGTTTTCGGCGTTATCCAGGCCAAGGGTCGCGTTGTGGCTTTCCACGATGTTGCGGACAATGGCCAGGCCAAGGCCGGTGCCGGCATCCTTGGTGGTGAAAAAGGGGTCCAGGGCACGGTCCTTGTGTTCCGGGGAAAATCCCGGGCCGGAGTCGGTGATGGCCAGGGTCACCACCCCGTCGGCCACGGTCCCGGTCACGGTGATGGACGGCGCGCGGAGTTTCGCCTTGTCTTCGGTCAGGGATTCCATGGCGTTGGACAGCACGTTGTAGATGGCCCGGTAGAGGAGGTCCTTGTCGCCGCGAACGGTCAGGCCCGGGGCGTAGTTGCGCGCCACGTCCACGCCCAGTTCCTCGCATTTGGCTTCGAGAAAGGTCAGGGCCTGATCGAGAATAATGGCCAGATCCACCTCGTCCTGGCGCGGGGCTTTGGGCCGGGCATAGTCCAGGAAGTCGCCGACGGTCTTGGACAGGCGCTTGGATTCGTCGAAAATGGCCGAAAGCAGCCGGGCATTGGCCGGGTCGCTGTCTTTGGCCCGCTTGAGGAGCAATTCCGCGGTGGAGCGGATGATGCCGAGCGGATTTCGGATTTCGTGGGCGATGCCGGCCACCATGCGGCCCATGCCGGCCAGTTTCTCCTGCTGTTGCAGTTCGCGCTCCAGGCGTTCGCGGTCCTGGATGCGTTGGGCGTTGATGCGCCCGGCCCGGCTGATGATGACGCGCAACAGGACAAACAGGAGCAGGGAGGAGGCCAGCGAGGTGCCGATGATGATGCGCTGGAAATCCACGACTTTCTGGTAATCGGAGGTGATGTCCTGGGTGAATTCCAGTGCGCCCATGATAAAGCCCTGGGGATTGCCCGGGACCAGCGAGCGCTCGGTGCGCAGCGGATAGATGGTGCGCAGGGTCACGGTGTCGGGCTTGGGCGAGAAATCGAGGATGCCGCCGAGCATCCCGGCCCGGGTCACCAGCTGGAAGCTCGACGTGCCCTGCTCCAGGGCCTCCAGGATGGCCGCGCCGGCAAAACCGGACTGGCCCACCAGTTCCTTGTCCGTGGAATAGGACACGCGCTTGTCATGGTCGTAGATGCGCACTTCGCTGACGTGGAAGCTGTGGATGGTGGACAGCACGGTCTTGTCCAGGCGGTCGTACTGGGCCGGCTGGGACAGTTCCACCCGGCCGAAACCGATGACGGTTGGCAGGGTGAAGCGCTGGTAAATCTGGTGGTTGAGGTTTTCGGCCAGGAGCAGGGCGAATTCCTTCTGCTTGGTCAGCACGTCCTGGCGGGCGTAGTTGGACAGGAAGATGGAGAGGAACAGGTTGACCAGGAGAATGAGGGCCAGGGAACTCCAGGACAGGAATTTAACGAATCCCAAGTCCTGGTCGCCGTCTGAGCGCGGTTTTTTTTTCACGGGTTGCCTTCCCGGCGTCCGGCCCTGCCCGTGAGGAGACAGGCAGAACCGGCGCGCGGGTTGGAATCTAGGAGGAGAGTTTTTTGAGGAAATCGCCCATGATGGTCAGGGCTTTTTCCAGGGTTTCGTCGCTGGTGGCATAGGACAGGCGCACGCAACGATCTTCGCCAAAGGCCACGCCCGGGACGGTGGCCACGCCGGTTTCGGTCAACAGGGCCTCGGACAGGGCCGTGGAATTGGGGACGGCATCGGTATAGTAGGCCGACACGCAGGGGAAGAGATAGAATGCGCCGGCCGGGGTGGCGCAAAAGGCCTTGTCCCAGGTCTTGATGATGGACAGGCACAGGTCGCGGCGGCGGGCAAAGGCCTGGCGCATCTCCTCGACGCACTCAAGCGGCCCGGTCAGGGCGGCGATGGCGGCCTTTTGCACGATGGAGCAGATATTGGAGGTGGACTGGCTTTGCAGGGTGGACATGGCCCGGATCACGTCGGGATGGGCCACGCAGTAGCCCATGCGCCAGCCGGTCATGGCAAAGCTTTTGGCCAACCCGCCGACCACGGCGACATTGTCGGGGTGTATGGCAAAGGACGCGGCCATGGAGGCGGGTTTGGCCGGATCGTAGACGAGACGGTCGTAGATCTCGTCGGAGATGACGTAGATGTCGCGGGAGATGGCCCATTCCATGATGGCGTCGAGCTGCTCGGCCGAGTAATGCGCCCCGGTGGGGTTGGACGGCGAGTTGAGGACCATGGCCCGGGTGGCGGGAGTGACGGCCCGGTCGAGGTCGGCAATGGTGACCAGGAAACCGCTTTCCGGGGTGCTCGGCACGGCCACGGGATAGGCCCCGGCCAGCCGGATCATGTCCGGGTAGCTCACCCAGTACGGGGCCGGCACGAGCACCTCGTCGCCAGGGTTGAGCACGGCCAGGAACAGGTTGGCCAGGGCCTGTTTGCCGCCGTTGGTGGCGATGACCGCCTCTTTGGGAATGGGCACGCCGTAGAGTTTTTTATAATAGCCGGTAATGGCTTCCCGCAGGGTGGGGATGCCGGGCACCGGGGTGTAGCGGGTAAAATTGTCGTCGATGGCTTTTTTGGCGGCGTCCTTGATGTGTTGCGGCGTATTGAAGTCCGGTTCGCCGGCGGAAAGATCGAGGACGGCCTTGCCCTGACGGCGCAGATCGGCGGCCTTGGCGGCCATGCCGAGGGTGGCGGACGGGGCGACGAGACGCATACGGAGCGCGGTGCGCATGGCCCGAAATCCTTGGCTTGGGGGTTTATTGCGGGCGGCCGCAGGGTGCGGCCGTCGGCGAATGTAGGGCATATTACACAAAAGGTAAATCACGATGGCAGACACAATCGGGCAGGTCTGTCTGCCCCATGGCGGGCCGCTGCGTCTGGCGCGGTTTGTGCGGCGCTACAAGCGGTTTTTCATCGATGCCGAAGACGACGGTGGGGTGTTTACGGCCCACGCCAACAACACCGGCTCCATGCTCGGGCTGTTGCGCCCCGGGGCCACGGTGGCCTTTTCCGTGTCGGACAATCCCAAGCGCCGGTTCCCCTGCACGTTGGAAATGGTGCGGTTGGCGGATTTTCGCAATGATTTCTGGGTCGGGGTCAACACGCTGACCCCCAATCGGCTTTTTCGCCTGGGCTGCGCTGCCGGGGCTTTTGCCGAGCTCCCCGGCTATGACGCCATCCGGTCCGAGCCGCCCTTTGGCGGCGGACGGCTGGATTTTCTGCTCACCGGTCCGGCCGGGCGCTGTTTTGTCGAATGCAAAAATGTGACGATGGTGGAAGACGGGGCGGCCATGTTTCCCGATGCGGCCACTGAGCGGGGGTGCAAGCATCTGGTTGAACTGACCCGGCTGGCCCGGGAAGGCCTTGACAAGGCGGCCCTCTTTTTTTGCGTCCAGCGTCCGGACGGCGACTGTTTCGCGCCGGCCGCAGTGGTCGATCCCGACTACGCCGCCCTGTTGGCCGAGGCTGTGGCTGCCGGGGTGCTGGTTCTCCCCTACCGGGCCGAGGTGACCGAGGCCGGCATCATCCTGGGCAAGCGCCTCCCCCTGGCCCCGCTTGGCAACGAGTGAGGCGACAGACCGGGCCAACGCGCCCGCCGGCTCCAACCGCCAGGGCTTGCCGCTGACCCCCGGTCTCGCTGATTCGCAACCGGCCGGATGATCAGCTAGCGTCTAAACCCCTTAAAAAACTTCTCCCTTTGCAGGGGGCCGGGGGGATCATCCCCCCGGCCGCCGGAGGCACTCTTTCTCCCCTCTCTTCCTCATCCCCAACAAATACCGGGCGGCCGGGGCTTCGACCAGTCGGGTAAGGGCCATGCCGGCGGCCACGGTGACGGCCATGCCGGCCAGGGCCATGGCCGCCCAGAGCAGGGTCGAAGCGCCGGCTGGGGCCTTGCACAGCGGCAGGGTCCAGGCCTGGACCAGATAGATCGACAGGCTGGCGAGGCCGATGCCGGCCAGGAGCGGGTGGGTGGTCCACCGGCGCGGCCGGGCGGCCCAGGCCAGACACAGTGCCGCCAGGAAGGGGGCGTAGAGGGCGTTGTTGGCCAGTACGGCCAGAAAGAAATTCCCGGCCGGCAACGGGACGAGGAGCAGGGCCAGCAGACCGGCGGCGGCCAGGAGGTCGAGGCCGGGTACGGCGACCGGACGCAGGACGAACAACCGGGCCATGGCCGCTCCCAGGACGAATTCAAAGGCCCGGAAATAGGGGCTGGTGTAGGTCAGCCAGGGAAAGAACACGCCGGCGAATTCGCCCGGAACATTTGCCCAGAGCGGATAGCGGGCCAGGACTGCGGGGAAAAGCTGCGGCCAGTTGGCGGCGGTCAGGGCGTCGAGGCCCAGGATGGCGGCCAGACTGGCCAGCCCAATTCCCAGGGCCGCCCTGGGTGTGGCGAGGTGGGCTAGCAGCCGGGCGACGGGCGGGAAGAGCAGGTAAAAAAAGACTTCGACGCTGATGGCCCAGGCCAGGGGGAAGAGGCGGGGCGATTCAGGGCTGAAAACCCAGCCGTGGGTCAGGGTCAGGTAGGAGGCGATATTGGCCGCGCTGCCGAGCGCGCCCGGTCCTTCGCTGACAAGCAGGCCGGCCACGGCCAGGGCCAGGAGCAGCAGGTAGACCGGGTAGAGCCGGACCAGCCGGGTCGTTATGAACCGGGCCAGCGGGGTGCGGCCGGCGGCCAGGGCCGGACCGTAATTGTACTGGAGTACGAACCCGGACAGCAGGAAAAAGGCCGACAGGCCGCATTGGGTCAGTCGGGCCAGGGGCGTGAATAGGGCCGGCGTCTGGGGCAGCGGGGTGAGCCAGGCGGCGGCATGTCCGGCCAGGACGGCCAAGGCGGCCAAGGCCCGCAGGCCGCCAAGGCCCGGCAGAAACGGCGGTCGTTGCGAGGGGTTGGGCATCGCGCCCCCGCTACCACGGTCCGGGCGGCCTGGAAAGGCCGGCCGGACCGGGGGCGTCGCCGGCCGCCGGCCGCCGCTTCGGGCGGCCTTCTTTGTGCGCCTTGTGCGGCGAGGATGACAAACGGGCCGGAAGATCGTATCCAAAGCGTTACGCCGGTTTGTGCGGCGCAATCCCCCTAACGCCCTTCCCCAGACGGAATCCATGATCAGACACCTGACCCCCAAGGACCTGCGCGCTTGCTGCGATCCAGCCTCCCTGCCCTTTGCCGACAGCCGGGAGATTCCCGAAGACCCGGCCGCCCTGTCCCGGACCCAGCCCAGGGCCCATGCCGCCCTGTCCCTGGCCTTGTCCATCAGCGGCCGTGAGTACAACGTCTACCTGGCCGGCGAGCCGTACATGGGCCGTACCCATTTTGCCCGCTGCTTCCTTGATCCGGCGGCCAAGGCCGGGGCCACGCCGCCGGACTGGCTCTATGTCCATAATTTCGACGATCCCGACCGGCCCCGGGCCATCTCCCTGCCGGCCGGCCAGGGCCGCGGTTTCAAGACCGCCCTGGCCAAGGCCGTGGCCGATATGCGCGAGGAGATCCCGGCCCGGTTCGAGCGCGAAGCCTATCTGGCCCAGAAGCAGAGCCTCATGCGCGGCTACAACGCCGACCGCGAAACCATGCTCGACGAGATGGAAGAGCGGGCCAAGGGCGAGGGCTACAGCCTGTTTGTCGATGACCAGGGCGCTTTTACCCTCTATCCGCTCCTTGAGGGCAAGGTGGTCAACGACGAGGAATTCGAACGCCTCGACCCGGATCTCAAAAAAACCCTCAAGGCCAAGGGCGACCGGCTGCTCGAAGAGATGGGTTCGGCCCTGCGCCGTCTGTCCAAGGAAGAGCGCGGCTACCGCGACCGGGAAAAAGATCTGGAACGCGACGCCGCCGGCGAGGTCTGCGACGCCCATCTGGCCCAGTTTGCCGAGCTTCGCGCCACCTACCCGGCCATTGAGCAGTATCTGACCGCCATGCGGGCGGACATTCTCGACAACCTCGATGCCTTCATGCCCCAGACCGTCCCGACGCCGCCGCCCTCGCCCCACGGCGAACCGTCCTTTCCCGACGACGTGTTTTTCCACTACGAAGCCAACCTGTTCGTGGACAACGGCCAGCTCTCGGGCGCGCCGGTCATCGTCGAGGACCATCCGACCTATTTCAATCTCATGGGCTGCATCGAGCGCGAATCGGAAATGGGCGCGCTCTATACCGATTTCACCCTCATCAAGTCCGGCTCCCTGCACCGGGCCAACGGCGGCTTTCTGATCATCCGGGTGGATGATCTGTCGGCCAATCCCGGAGCCTGGGAGAGCCTGCTGCGGGCCTTGCGTTCCGGCTCGGCCCGGGTGGAAGACCCGGCCGAGGGCGGCGAACATGTGCGCACCCGCACCATCGAGCCCGAGCCGATTCCCCTTGACCTCAAGGTGGTGCTGGTCGGGCCGGACGAGGCCTATGAGCTGCTCCTGTACAACGACGAGCGCTTCGGCAAGCTGTTTAAGCTCAAGGCCCATCTTCAGGAGACCATGCCGCGCACCCCGGACAATGTGGCCGTCTACCTGAGTCTGGCCGCCCGGGCCATCCGCGACGCCGGGCTGTTGCCCTTTGACCGCACCGCCTTGGCCGGGCTGGTGGAGTATGCCTCGGTGGCGGCCGAGGACCAGAGCCGGCTGTCGCTCAAAATTCCGCTCACCCGCGAGCTTATGATCGAGTCCGATGCCCTGGCCCGGCGCGACGGGGCCGAGTGCGTGACCGCCGCCCATCTGGTCCTGGCCCGGAAAGCCCGGGCCTTCCGGGTCAATCTCTTCGAGGAGGAATACCTTGAGGAATACGACCGGGAAATGATCAAGGTGGCCACCACCGGCGAGGCCGTGGGCCGGGCCAACGGGCTGTCGGTGCGCATGTTTGGCGACTATGCCTTTGGCCTGCCGCACCAGATCGCCTGCACCGTGGGCGTCGGCCACGGCGGCATCCTCGACCTCGAGCGCGAGGCCGAACTCGGCGGCCCCATCCATACCAAGGGCATGATGATTTTAAAGAGCTACCTGATTGGTCGCTTTGCCCAGGACAAGCCCCTGGTCATGACCGGGTCGCTGTGCTTTGAGCAGAATTATGCCGCCGTGGAAGGCGATTCGGCCTCCGGGGCCGAGCTGGCCGCCCTGCTTTCGGCCCTGGCCGAGCAGCCGCTCAAGCTGCGCTACGCCATGACCGGCGCGGTGTCCCAGTCCGGGGCCATCCTGGCCGTCGGCGGGCTCAACGAGAAAATCCGGGGCTTTTTCGCGGTCTGCCGCCGTCGCGGCCTGACCGGCGACCAGGGCGTGCTTTTGCCGGCGGACAACGTGGTCAATCTGATGCTCGACGACGAGGTCATGGCGGCGGTGGCGGCCGGACAGTTCCACATCCATCCGGTGACCACCATCGAAGAGGCCATGGAGATTTTGACCGGCATCCCGGCCGGCGTCCGGGGCGCGGACGGGACCTTCCCGCCCGGCAGCCTCTACGCCCAGGTGGACGAGCGGCTGGCCCGGCTGGCCCGGCTGACGCCCATGATGAGCAGTCTCTGCCCCCAGGCCGGACGGGGGTAGGCGGCATGTCCAACACCTGGTTTGAGGAAAAGCACGACGAGTTCTGCCGCGATCTCCTGCGGGACTATTGCCTGTCGGTCGAGACCCTGGAACGGTTGTTTCAGGAGTTCGACCGGTCGGGCAAGATGGTCTTTGAGGAGTTGCGCGATCTGCTGGGCGAGGAGATGAACAAGGGCCTGCTGTGGCGTCTGAAAGACACGGCCCACCATCTTTTCCGCGAGGGCGGGGCCTCAAGCCCGGTGGGGCAATTCCTGGACTGGTGCATCGGCTACATCTTCCACGAATCCATGAAGCTCAAGGAAGACGCCTACCAACAGCAGAACTACGCCCCCTGGTTTCGCTCCATGCAGGAGCGCGAGCTGCCCGAACAGGACCTCATCATCAGCCGCGAGCTGTTCCAGCTGCTCATGCAGACCACCGAGAGCATGCAGCGGGAAATCCGGCGCATCCGTTTTCTTTTTGGCGAGTGCCGCAAGCTTTTTCCCATGTACTTGTCGGATCAGGGCGAGAACCACTGGCTGGCCCGGTTTCTGTTTAAGCGCAACGAGCTGGTGCGCGACGTCTTCGGCCAGGGCTACCGGGAACTCATTCGCGGCATTTACGGCGCTGCGCCCGAGTCGATGCACGTCATGGCCTCGCGCAGCCTGCGCGAAGGCGGCTGGATGCAGCAGGCGGCCGAGGCTGCGGCCAAGGCCTGCCAGACCAACCCGGACAGCGAACCGGCCCGGCGCGAAAAAGAGATCGTCGATACCTGGCGGGCCAGACTTCGGGCCTGAGGCGCGGAGGCGCGGAGGGGTGGAGAGGGGAAGAAGAGAGCCTCCGGCGGCCGGGGGGATGATCCCCCCGGACCCCTGCAATGGGAGAAGTTTGGCCAGGGGTTCTTGGCCTTGACCGGCAATCCGGTCGGCTATGGACCGGGAGAACTGCAGGGGGCGTTTGGCGGGAATCACGGAGGTTTCGACGGCCAAAGGGGCGACCTCTTTGGCATCCCACCTGGGTTGTGGTGGATGCAGACGTAGCTCCCGGTGAAGGATCACCGTGAATTTTTTTGGAGATTTTTTGATGAACGCGGCCCCGCAGGCAATGCCTGCGGGGCCGCGTTCGTTGGGACAGGCTTAATTGAGCAGCAACGACTGCCAGGGCCGTCCGACTGTCGGCGGCGGCAGCGTTGCCGGCTGGATGAGCAGGGCGCTGGCGTTGCCGAGGTCCGGCAGGCCGTTTCGCAGGCCAAGGAGCCGGGTGGACGCGCTGCCGGCCGAGACGCCGATGGTCTTGTCGCGCTGCGCAACCAGGGTCGTGTGCTGGTTGCCGGAGCCATAGTAAAAGCGCATGGCCCCGGAGGGATACAGGCGCACGGCCACATTGACCGGCCGGGCGTCGGTGACGGTGGCGGCCTTCCAGGCGATGGTCACGCTGGACGCGCTGGCGGCAACCGCGATGTCGTTGCCGGCACCGGCTGTGGTCAGGCGGTCCCACAGGGGGGCGACGGCCACGCATGCGGCCAGGCCATCGACGGTATTGTAGCCGCTGTTCACCGGGCTTGCGAACGACACGATGCCATGGCTGGACACATGGGCCGTGGTGTAGCGCTGCCCCCCCAGCGGAAAGGCAAACGGCAGGGTCAGGGGCCAGGACTGGTCCGTACCATTCCAGCCCTGGTCCGTGGCACCGATGGGGAAGGTATCGCCCGTCTGGTACTGGCTATAGCCGCCGGAGGTCGGGGCTTTGGCCGCCGGGAAGCTGCCGCCCAGGGCCAGCTGGCGGCCGAGATTCCAGGGATTGCTGAAGTAGGATGGGTGCTCGCCGTTGTTGGCTGGCCCGCTCCCGTCGTCGGATAGGTCTTCGCTTTGGACGCTGTCCTTGCCCAGGGCATAGAGGAAGGCTTCCTCCATGGTCACGATGCCGTCGGCATTGCTGTCGCCCTTGGCCGTGTCGGCCAGGGCCTGGGTGGCGTAATAGGCAAATTCATCGACGGTGTAGTCCGGCCCCATGGCGTAGGACAATTCCCAGAACCGGGCGGCGGACATGAGCACCCGGTTGGGGGCCTTGAGCGGTTCGATCATGCCGCCGGAAAAGCATTGCTCGAAAATGGCCACCGTAGCCTTGGTGGTCACCTTGTTCACCTCGGCGGCGAATTCCGTATTGGTGATGCTTTCCCCCCACAGATAAAGCACCACGTCAGTTGTATCGTACGGTGGGGTATTACCCTCGCCGGCCCCGCCGTGGTCCGTGGTGAAGATATAGAGGATATCTTCGCTGCCAAGCTTGCCGGCCAAGGTATTAAACACCGTGGCGATGTTGGCCTTGGTGGCGCTGTAGCCGATATCCGGAGTGCCGTCGTTGTTGAAATCCGTGTTGGAGTTTTCACCCAGGAAGTTGTCAACGGCTGGATCTGTGCCGTCGGCAAAGAGCACGAAAATGTTTTCCTGCAAGAATCCGTTGGCCTTGAGCGTATTGAAGAAATAGGCGCAATCGTTCCAGTAGCGGATGTGATTGTTGGGCTGGTTGTAGCCGCCGGAGAGAATGACGGCGTAGCGGTGCCCGGCGTCGGTGGCGGCGTCTGCGGTCGGCGCGGCAATCCTGGCCTCGGCGGCCGGCTGCGAGGCGGGTGCGCCGGCCGGCGGCCAGACCGTCAGTTCCGTGAACCCGGCCATATCCTTGGGCGGCGTGCGGGCGCTTGCCACCTGGATTTCGCCGCTTTCGGCCACCAGGGCAAAGCGGCAGGGGTGCTCCCAGTTGGCGGCGGGTGCGTCGTCGATGAAAAAGAGCCAACCTGGTCCGCCGGACAGCGTCACGGTGGTGCGCCACAATGCGAGGCTCGCCGTGTCGGCAACCTTCGTCGTGGCTGCGTAGACCCGCCGGCCTTGCAGGGAATGGCCCAGCAGCCGGTTGGTCAGGGCCGCTTTGGCCGCTTCAAGGCTGTCCACAGGGGCGACGTCGGCTGTCGTCCCAAGGGCGGGGAGCGGGGACAGGCCGGAGGGCAGGGCGTTGGTCGGGGCGAACCGTGTGGTCCCATCCTGGGCGACGAAGGCCACCCGCTTGTCGCCGTTGGCCATAACAATGCCGAAGAGCCAGCCGGGACCCTGGCCCAGGCGGACCGGACGGGCGTCCAGGTTGAGGACCACCTCGCCGGTGCGGAGGGTTTCGTCCCCGGTCAGGGCGGCGTTGTCCCGGGCCAGACGGGCATCCTGGGCCAGCAGCCGGTCGCGGGCCTGGGCAAAGGTCTCAATGTCGGCGGCCAGCCCTGGCCCGGCCAGGGAGAACAAGCAGGCAAGGGCAACGGCCAAGCGCAGCAGTCCGGAAGAGAGCATACAGGACCTCCTGGAAAAGCGGCTTGTCAGCCCATACGGCGGGCGTAGAGCAGGATGTCTTTCTGGGTGATCAGGCCGGCCAGACGGCCGTCGGCTTCGGTGACGGCCAGACGGCGCACCCTTTTTTGCCGCATGTACAAAATGACCTTGTAGACCATGGCGTCCACCGGCACGCAGACCACCGGGCCGCTCATGTGGGCCGAAAGAGGGTCAAGCAGCCGTTCGGGACGGCCCATGATGGCGCGCAGGGCGTCGCGTTCGGTGAAAATACCGGCGGCCTTGCCGGCGTCGGTCACCAGCACGCAGCCGGCGTTTTTCTGGCGCATCTGGCCAAGGGCGGCGCGCACGGAATCCCCAGGCCCAAGGCAGATGGGGTCAGCCCGCATAATCGCCCGGCAATCCACGCTTTCCACCATGAAATCCACGGCCAGGGCGTCCACCAGTTCTTTGTCCGTAACCAGCCCGACCAGGGAGCCGCCAATATCCACAACAGGCAGGTGGCGCTCCCGGCGTTCCAGCATTCGCTTGATGGCTTCGTCCACGCCCAGGTCCTTGGCGATGCCGACGCCGGTCCGGGACAGGATTTCGCGGATGGGGGTGGACGGATCGAGATCGACGTCGAGGTGGCGCACCAGTTCGCGTTCGGTGAGAAACCCCAAGACCCTGGCCCCGGTCACGGCCGCCAGACAGCTGACATCGGCCGTCACCATAAGATCAGCGGCCTGGGTCACGGTGGCGTCCGCAGGCACGATATGGGGCCTTTTGGCCAGTTCACCGACCCGGCGTTTGAACATGCTGATTCCTGACGGGGAAGAGTATCTCCAATGTATGGTCGGGCAAGGTCGGAAAGTCAAGAAATACTGGGTAAAATCGACGTCTGGCCGGCTTGCCGCGATGGTGCGATTCCGGTAGGGGAACAGGGAAAGACGTCTCCGGGAGTGTGCGGCATGACCCTCGACAGCACCCCATCCACGCCTGGCGATCAATCCGGTTTCATCGCCCGGTTGCTCGAACTGGGCCGGCCGCGCCGCGAGCGGTTGCCGGTCGTCGCTCCCAGGCCGCAGCCGATGCCATCTGTGGGCAAGGGCGCTCGCCGTTCCCTGGCCGACATCAATCCGCCACCCCTGCCCGAGGCCTATCTGGCCCTTCGCCGGGCCGCAGAAAATCCCATGAGCACCGTGGCCGAGGTGGCCTCGGTGGTATCCCTGGACCCCAGTCTGGCGGCCTATGTGCTGCGTCTGGCCAACAGTCCGCTGTTCACTCCGGCCGGCCGGGTGGAGACGGTGAGCCGGGCCGTGGGCCTGATCGGGCTGACCGAGATCGTCAATCTGGCGGCCGGGGCCGTGCTGACCCGGCTGTTTGACAAACCGCCGCGTCCGGATTTGCTGTCCCTGCCGGATTTCTGGCGGCATGCCGTGGCGGTCGGTCTGTTGTCCCGGGCCGTGGCCCGCAGGCGCGACGCAGTTGGCAGCGAACGGTTTTTTGTGGCCGGCCTGCTCCATGACATGGGCCGGCTGGTGCTGGCCGTGGCCGAGCCGGATCTGGCCGGGGCTGCCCTGGCCCGGGCCGTTGACACCGGCATTTCCCTGGCCGGAGCCGAACGCCTGGAATTCGATTTTGACCATGCCGCTCTGGGCGGGCGGATCTGCGGCAAGTGGCTGTTGCCACAGTCCCTGATCGAGGGTGTGGCCGGGCATCACAACCCGTCGCTTGCCCCGGACAGCGTGGTGGCCGCTGCCGTCCATGTGGCCGATTTCATGGCCAACGCCCTGGGGGTGCGGGCCGTGCCGACCGCCGGCCTCCCCTTGCTCGACCCCAAGACCCTGGCCGTTTTCAATCTGGCCGAGGCCGATCCCGCGGAGTTCGAGGCCCTGCTTGACGAGGGTCTTTCGGCCATGGCCGCCTTGTTTGCCGCCTGACCGCCGGCCTGCCCCTTGCCTTTCCCGGGGCGGGGCGCTACAGCAAGAAAAAATGGAGCGTAACGCCATGAGCGCGCCAACTATCGCCCTGGCCCCGCTGACCGGCACGGCCATAAACGATATGATTTACGAATACATGTCCTTGTCCGGCGACCGCCGGCGGGCTGAATTGGCCGGCTTTCTGGAAAGCGGCCGCAGCACCCAAAGCGACATCATGGCCGTCACCCTGCGCGGCATGATTCTTCGCGCGTCGGCCTAGGGCCGATCCCACCCTCGCATGAAAAACCTCGTTTTCCTCATCGTTGTCTGTTGTCTTGTCCTTGGCGCCCAACCAGCCGCAGCCAAGCACACCCCCCCGGCCAAGCACGCCGCCGCCAAAAAAAATCCTGAAAAAGCGCCCGAGCGCCACGAGTCCGCCCCAGGCGAGACCGTGGAGGCCCCGGGCCGGGTCATCAAGGAACCCAATGCCTTCAACGGCATCAAATGGGGCACGGGCATGGCCGCCATCCCGGACCTGAGCGTGGCCGAGCGCG
Source organism: Desulfovibrio sp. TomC (assembly GCF_000801335.2). Classification (NCBI taxonomy): domain Bacteria; kingdom Pseudomonadati; phylum Thermodesulfobacteriota; class Desulfovibrionia; order Desulfovibrionales; family Desulfovibrionaceae; genus Desulfovibrio; species Desulfovibrio sp. TomC. The sequence continues at coordinate 157,891 of NZ_JSEH01000012.1, read as the reverse complement.
ACGGACAGGCCGCCTATGCCACGGCCCAGGGCGTGGTCTACCGTATCGGCGACGCCTTTCTTTCCGGCGTGGTCTATGGCTTTTGCCAGGACAAGTTCGCGGCGGTTATGGTGGACTACAAGGGCAAGAAGAACCACGAGAGCATCAAGAATTTTCTTGTCGCCAAGTATTCCAAGCCCATTGATCTGGAAGGAAACGGCTACGACGTGGGCTGGCCCGTGGGCAACGTATTGATCCGCATGAATTATTCGCCGGCCACGGATGCCGGCACGCTGAGCTATTTCTACCAGCCGCTCTATGGTCCCTGCGGTGAAGCCAAGGCCGCCCAGTGACGCGTCGTCTGGCTGCCGTCCTGGCGCTTTTCGTCTGGTGTCTGCTGCTGTCCCTGCCGGCCGAGGCGGCCGAAGCGGGGCGCAGCCTGCCTTTTAACAAACAAAACGTCTTTATGTTTTTCAAGCAGGTGGCGGAAGCCAGGGAGAAGCTGCCCGAAGAGCTGCCCCTGGAAGAGCTGCGCGACCGGCAGTGTATGCTCTACGCCAGCATCCTCAAGCAGGGCGGCTACGATTTCGAGGCCACGGTCCTAAACGCCCTGCAATTTTCCGAAAAGGGCGGCAACAAGCTCGACGACCCCCGCTTCATGTTCCTGGCCGGCGTTTTCCAGGAACACCCCGACGTGTTCGTGCGCTTGAAGGTCATCTCCAAGGCCACCCGTGACGCCGTGGTGCGCTACTTCGGCGGTTAGATCCGTTGTGGCGGAGCGCGGAAATTGCCGTTGCGCGCCTGCGGCCCAAAGTGGCCTGACCGTCTCCCGTCGAAACGTCACCCCGTATAGGTGCTGGTGATCTTCCCCACCCGGTCGATGAGCTGGAGGTGGCGGTATTCGCCCTTGATCTGGCCGGCTTCGTAAATGCGGTAGGCTTCTTCCACACAGGCCGGGCAGGCCCCGACCGGCGCTTCCACGCCCAGGCACAGGGGATTTCGGGTGGATTCCGTCTCATACTTGACCACGCCCCGGCAGTGGTCGCAAAGCCGCACCGCCTCGGTCTGGTACTCGGTGATGGCGTCGGTGTCGTAATACAGCGTCTTTCGCCGGGTGAACCAGCCGGCCACCACATCGCCTTTGCCCGGTCCCCGGGGGTGGCGCACTTCTTTCAAGATGTCGCGGCACACGTCCTCGATATACTCCGTCACCTGCGCACTTTGGCGCACGGCCGCCGCATCGAACCCGGGTTCGCGCACGTGGCTGTAGTCCAGCCCGGCCATGGACAGCACCAGCCCCAGATTGACGTAGGGCAGCGCTCCCTGGATGGCGTAGCCGCCTTCCAGCACGGCGATGTCCGCCCCGAGCAGCTCGGTCAGCTGGGCATAGCCCTGGGCCGAGAAGGCCATGTCCGTGATGGGATCGGAGAAGTGGTTGTCCTGGCCGGCGGAATTGATGATGAGATCGGGTTTGAAATCCTCAATGAGCGGCATGACCACTTCGCGCATGGCAAAGAGGAAGCCCTCGTCCGAGGTGCCGGGCGGCAGGGGGATGTTGACCGTTGCGCCAAGGGCCTTGGGGCCGCCGAGTTCGAGCGGAAAGCCGGTGCCGGGATAGAGCGTGCGGCCGTCCTGGTGCAGGGAAATAAACAGCGTGTCCGGATCGTTCCAGTAGACGTCCTGGGTGCCGTCGCCGTGGTGGCAGTCGGTGTCCACGATGGCCACCCGAAGCGGCCCATAGTGGTCGCGCAGCCATTCGATCATGACCGCTTCGATGTTGATGTTGCAAAACCCGCGCGCCCCGTGGACCACCTTCATGGCGTGGTGTCCGGGCGGGCGCACCAGGGCAAAGGCCCGCTTGGCCTCTTTCTCCAGGACCGTGCGGGCGGCCCGGATGGCCCCGCCGGCGGAAATGAGGTGGGAGGTGGTGGTGACCGAGGCCACGTCGGGGAAACAGAAATGGGCGCGCAGCACATCCTCGGCCGTGGCCAGATCGGGCTTGAGCTCGGTGATGCCGCCGATGTCGAACACCCCTTCCTCGCGCAACTGGTCCTGGGTGTAAAGCAGGCGTTCCTGGCGCTCGGGGTGTGTCGGGGAAATGGCCCAGTCGTAGGCCGGGAAGAAGACGATGCCAAGCGGCTGGCGGGCTTTCAACATGATTTGGACACCGCCTGTTTGTAGGCCGCCGACACCCCGGGGCGCACCTGGCAGGCCACCCGGATATTGTGTCCGACAAGGCATTGGCCCTCGACCATGGGAAACGAGGACAGCTCCACCGTCTCAATGGGCGCGTCCTCGACCTCGGCCCCGATGGAGGCGAGGTAGTCGCGCAGGCAGGTGGCGGCCTCGCCTTCGGCAGCGGCCGGACTGTAGTTGTCGGCCACCTGCCGGGTGATGCCAAGCGACGGGATGGTGAGCCGGCCGCTGGCGGTATCGGCAAAAAGCTCCACGGAAAAGGTCGGGCGGGCCAGGGCCGCGCCAATGGCGTTGGCCACGGCAAAGCTTTCCGGGACCACCACTTCCTCGGAAAAGGCGTCCTGCAGCAGGGCGGACAGGGCCAGGGCCGGGCCGCCCATGACGTAGACGCGCGTCGGGCGCACCTGCCGGCCTTCCAGCAGTTCGAAAATCGTATAGACCGGCCGGTCGTTAATTTCCCGTACAAAAGCCGCCACTTCCGAGCGGATCTGGTTGACGGCGTTGAGGATGGCGGCCTCGGCCACTTCCTCCGGCTCAAACCCGTTGGCTGCGGCCACGGCCAGGATGCCCTGGTAGGAGGCCCGGGGGTCGCCCACGGCGATGACATTTTGAATATTGAGCGCATCAACCAGGGTCGGGACCGGCCCGCCCAGGGCCATGGGCGGCCCCAGACGCCGGGGACCGACTTCCACGGCCTGGCGGCTGACGCTTATGGCCGAGTCGCCGCCAACGCCGATGGACCGGGTGCGCAGCGCCCGGACCAGGGTGGAGCGGCCGGCAATGGCAATGCCCTCGTTTTCAATGAGCGGCGCGCCGGCGGCAAAGACGGCGATGTCGGTGGTGGTGCCGCCGATGTCCAAAATGATGGAATCCTCGGCAATGTCGCACACGGCAATGATGCCCATGACCGAGGCGGCCGGGCCGGACAGGATGGACTGGACCGGCAGGGTGCGGGAGACGGACAGGGGCATGGTGCCGCCGTCGGCCTTGAGCACATTGAGGGCGGCGGTCATGCCAAGCTCGGCCACCGACTGTTCCACGGCGTCGCAAAAGCGGTTGTAGACCCGCCACACGGCGCTGTTTAAGCAGGCCGTGGCGATGCGCCGGCCAAAGCCCAGGCGGCCGGAAAATTCGTGGCCAAGCGACACGCAGTCGGACCGGTCGGCAAGGAGCGCCTTGAGCGCCAGTTCCTGGTCCGGGCAGCGGGTGGAAAATTTGGTGACCGCGGCAAAGGCGCGGACCCCGGCCGCGGCCCAGGCGTCGATGACCGGCCGGGCGGCGGCCAGGTCAATGGCCCCGGTCTGGCGGCCCCGGTGGTCGATGGCTCCGTCAAGGACGTGGTAATGCCCGCCCATGCGGTAGGCCTCGGGATCGATGCCCGGTCCGCCGGAGACCAGGACGCCGACCGGATCGGCCGTGCCTTCGATGATGGCGTTGGTGGTGAGCGTGGTGGACAGCGTCAGGCGGCTGATGGCCGTCGGGCCGGCCACGGCCACAATGCTGGCCAAGGCCTCGCGGATGGAGGCCAGCAGATCATCATGGTTGGTGGGCAATTTGGCGCACGCCACAACGCCGTGCGGCCCGATGAGGACCGCGTCCGTGTGGGTGCCGCCGACGTCGATTCCGCAAAGCATCGGCAACCCCTAGCATCAAGGGCCGCCGCCGTCGAGACGGGAGTGGCGGGGCGACCCCGAGGGAGGGGATGCCGACGGCAGAGGGCCGCAGCGATCGGGACCGGCGATTGGCCTGACCGGAGTCGTATGGCCGCGATCAGGGCCGCAGCGACGGCCTGTCGGCTCACCCCCGCCCGTAGCGCCCGATGAGCGTGGCCGAGGCCAGGATGTGCCCCTTGGCCGCCCGCAGGACGTCCCCTTTGCCGGCTCCGGGGGGGAGCGGCAGCTTCGTGTCCAGGGCGTAGAGGGTGAACACGTAGCGGTGGACGCCGGACGGCGCGCAGGGACCGCCGTAGCCGGGCCGGCCCCAACTGTTTTTGCCGGAGACGCTGCCGTCGGGATAGGCGTCCAGGGCCGGCAGCCCCTCAGGCAGGCCCGGGGTGGCCGGCGAGAGGTTGAAGATCAGGAAATGGTCCCAGACCCCGGACACGGCGTCGGGATTGTCGCACACCAGCATGAGGCTGGCCGTGCCGTCCGGCGCTCCGGCAAAAACCAACGGCGGCGACAGGTCGGCTCCGTCGCAGGTGTGGCGGGAGGGAATGAGGTCGTTGTGGGCAAAGGCCGGCGAGACAAGCGACATGACCATGGGCGCTCCTCGGCCGCGTGGGCGGCGGGCAGGGTGTGGCGAGGCAGGATGCTGCGTCCCGGAAGCCGGGACGGCACAAAAGCGACCTCCGATCGAGCGCCGGACACCAGCCGGGAAAGAGTCCACCCCTTCCGGGCGCCGAAGCAACAATGGTTCCTGTCAAACGCAGACACGGTGACGGCGGCGTTGCCCGGCCGACGCGATTTCTTTCCGCTTCCGTCCACCGTCACGGCAACGCCGTCCGCTTTACCCAGTTGGGGGGTCCGGGGGCCTGAGGCCCCCGGCCGCCGGAGGCCTCTCCCCCCTTCACGAATTATGGCACGCAGCGCTAGTCGTCGAAATCGCCCTCAGGGCCTTTGTCGCGGGACAGGGTCTTGGCCCGGGCAAGAATCTCTTCCCGGGTCCATTCGGCCGGGTTTTCGATGCGTTTGGCCTTGGGGCCGAGATCATAGGAGCCGGCGGCCAGCAAGGCTTCGATGCCAAGGGAGGCGGTGCCGGCGGCATTGAAGACGTCGGTCAAAAGCCAGGTCACGAACTCGGCCACGGCCCCGGCCATGCGGTCGCGCACGTCCTTGGGCTGGGCCAGGATCTTGTTTTCAAAAACGCAGTTGAGCTTCTTGTAATCGCCGGCCTTAATGGCCTTGCCGTCGGCGTAGCCCACCATCTCGGCCCACAGGGCCTCGTCGAGGCCCTTGCCGGGCTGTTTGATAAACGCCCCGGCCGCGTCCATGATGGCGTTGCCGTAGTCGTTGACGGCCACGCCCCAGGCGATCATCTGCAGCGCCGTGGCCACGTTGGCCTTGGTGGTGCGGGTCAAGGAAGCGATTTCCTTGAGCTTTTCCGAGGAATTGCCCGAGGTGCCGTGCTGGGCGCCGGAAATGCCATAGGGGAGAAGGGCCTTGTGGATCTCGGCGGTCAGCTCGACCTGGATGCCCGTGGCCGAGGCTTCGATACCGTGGGTGGTGCCGTTATTGAGGGCAATCCAGTCCGGGTGGATGCCGTTGGCATTGAGCCCCCGAATGAGAAACAGGGCCTCGTCCGGTGTAGAAAGGCCGGATTTGCCTTTTATTTCGCCAACTTCCGTTTCGTAGCCGGCCCAGCCCGGAACGAACGGGGCCAGGGCGATGTTGGCCAGCAGGTTTTCCTCGTCAGGCAGGTGGGAGGCGTCGATGGCGATGGAGGTGATGCCGGCCTCGAACAGAGTGGGGATTTCGGCCTGGGCTTCGGCGATCTCGGAAGTCTTTTTGATGCCGTAGTGGTCGGCGTGGATGGCCACCGGCACGGTGATGCCCAGTTCGTTCATGGCCTGGTCGGCCTGCCGGGCGATGTTCCACATGGTGACGTTGCAGTAGTTGGATTCGGACCGGGCGATCTCGACGATGATGGCTGCATCGGCCTTCTGGGCGGCAATGAGCGCCCCGCGCAGCACGGCGTTGCTGCGGGAGTTGGCGGCGATGGTCATGGCCTTGCCCTTCTTGAGCATGGCCCGGTCAATGGCCTTGCCGCTGACGATCAGCGCCCGGGAATTGGGGAAAATGGTTTTGATGTTGGGCGGGCGGCCAACGGCCAGGGCCTGGTCAAATGCGGTCATATCCGTCTTGGTCATGCAGTCCTCCTTATCAAGGCCGGGCGCGTGGCCCGAAAGGGTGTAGCCGGCCGGATCAGCCGGCGGCGTAAGTGGCTTTGATGTTGTGGCGTTCGAGGATGGCCGTGGCGGCCGGATCATCGGCGGTGGCCCGGATCAGGGCGGCCACGGCCGTGGCGATGCGGGCGCGCTCCACCGGAAAGGGGATGTCGGCCAGTTTGGCGCACAGGGCGTCCAAGCGGGCCAGATTGGCGTCGGCCGGGCCGGACTGGCAGTGGCCGAGGAAATCGCAGCTGACCACCGAGGCCGTGCCGGCGGCCGTGGGCGGCAGGGCCATGTAGGCCGGGTTGCCGCAAATGGCGCAGGTCATCTCGCCCATGGCGGTGTCGGCCACGGGAAAGGTCCAGTTGCTGGTGGTGTTGCCGCAGGCGTCGTATTTGCGAATATGCAGGAAACGGCTCTCGGCGGCCCAGCCGAAATCGGCGTGCGTGGGATCGGCGATGCAAAAAAGCTTGCGCGAAAGCATGGTTCGCTCCTTTTGCCCCGGATACGGGCGTAGCCATCCAGGCATAGTACGGGAGGCCGAAACAATCAACAAATCGACGAAAATCACCTACCCGGAGAGGGGGTTTTTCCTTTCGCGGCAGCGTCCTTTCTGGTAGCTGCAAGCCTCGCTGTCCGCGCAGATTCCGGGGGAAGCATGTCGGGTTATCTCTATGTTCTTGCCGCCGCCGCCCTGTGGGGGCTTATCGGGCCGCTGTCCAAGCTGTCGTTTGCCGCCGGCATGGACACGGTGGAAGTGGCCTTCTGGCGCACCACCCTGGCCTGGGTGCTCTTTGCCGCCCAGGCCGTGGTGAACCGGGAGACGCATATCGACCGGCGCGACCTGCCGGCTGTGGCCGGTTTCGGCGTGGCCGGCATCGCCGGGCTGTTTGGGGCCTACGTGGTGGCGGTTGCGGCCGGCGGCGCGGCCCTGGCCTCGGTGCTGCTCTATACCGCCCCGGCCTGGGTGGCGCTCATGTCCTGGCTTTTTCTCAAGGAGCGGATGGGCGGGTTCAAGGTGGCGGCGGTGGCGGCCACCATCATCGGCGTGGCCGGGGTGAGCCTTGGCCCTGGCGACGGCGGGGCCATGGTCGACGGCCGGGCCATTGTCTTTGGCCTGCTCTCGGGCGTCACCTACGCCCTCTATTATATCTTCGGGAAATACTACCTGGGCCGTTACAAAACGCCGACGCTGTTTCTCTATGCCCTGCCGGTCGGGTCGCTGGCCCTGCTGCCTTTTACCACGTTCACCACGCCGACCCTGGCCGGGGCGGTCCCGTGTCTTATTTTGGCCCTGTGTTCCACCTACGGGGCCTATTCGCTCTATTATGCCGGCTTAAAGCGCCTGGAGGCCACCCGGGCGGCGGTGACGGCCACGTTTGAGCCGGTGATGGCGGCCCTTTTGGCCTATACCATGTTTGGCGAGCGGTTCAGCTTCGTGGGCTATCTTGGTGCCGGGCTGATCATCGCCTCGGTCCTGTTGACCATCTGGGACGGGGCCAGGGAGCGGTTTCGCGCCCCGTTGCCAACGGTTGCGCCAGCGCGCCTGGGAGACTAAAGTCGGGGCAACCCCAGTCCGATAGAGAAGATACGGAGGACCGCGCGGATCGTCCCTGCCGCCGGCAGCCCACCATGAGCGCAAACGACGTCGCCTCCCCTCTGGCCGCCCAGGTCCAGGCCGCCGCGCCCTCCCCGGCGCAGGTCCAGACTGTTGCCGCGCCCACTCCCCGGCCTAGCCCGCCGCCCAAGACGGAAGAGACGCCGGCCCAGACGGTCGAGCCGCCCTTTCCCGAGCACCGGGTTCTGCTTAAAATCGACGAGGCCACCCAGACCATCCAGGCCCAGATCCGCGACCTGGATTCCGGCAAAGTGGTCTATGCCCTGCCCGACGACCAGTGGCTGCGCCTGTCGGCCAAGCTGCGGGCCTTTGCCGCCACCGCCATTGTGGACAAATCCGTCTAGCCCGGCCGGCTTGCGCTTTGCCGGGCCATTCGGTAGAGGGTACGCCACTGCTCTCCTGACGGCTTGTTCGGCGTCTGAACTGAAGCGACAACCGCAAGACCAGACAACGCCATGCCAAGCCGCCGTCCCCAACCCCGTCATTTTCCGACACGTTCCGTCCTGGCCCTGCTTGGCCTCGGACTGGTCCTGGCTTTTGGGCTGGGTTGGATGGAACTGGCCGCCGAGCACAACACGGCCATCTTTCCCTTCGTCATCGAAGGGGTGGTGGGTGAGCTCCGTGCGGCCGCAGGCGAGCTGCATGCCATGGCTCTTTTGGCCGCCGCCGGGGAGACGCAGGCCGTCGCCGCCTCCCGGGAGCAGGCTGCAAAGATTGCAGCCTGCGTCGAAACCCTGCGCCGGTCGGCTCCGAAAACCCAGGAATTCTACGACTTCGCCTGCATTGACGGACCGTTGCAGCGTGTCCTTGATATTGAGAACCGGGCCATAGCCCTGGCTGCCGACCGGGGAGGGCTTGCCCAGGCCCAGGCCCTTTTGCAGGGTCAGGACTCCCGGACAGCCCGGGCCGATCTCCGGGACTGTCTGGAACAGGCCCAGGCCAAGGTCCGAACCATCGTGCAAGAGCGTTTGGCCAGCCAGGACCACCATGCCCGGTTGGCTGCCGGCGTCATTGGCCTGGGCACACTGGCTCTGGGCCTGTTTGCCCTCATGCTGCTGCGCCGGGCCGTCCGCGCCGCCCAGGAGAATGCCGCGGCCCGCGCGGCCCTGGGGGAATCGGACCGGCGGTTTCGCGACACCTTCGAACTGGCCGCCGTGGGCATCGCCCATGTGGGCCTCGATGGGCAATTTCTGCGCGCCAACAACCGCTTTTTGGAAATAACCGGCTATACGGCCGAGGCCTTGCAAGCGCAGACCTTTGCCGCCATCACCCATCCTGAGGATCTCGACGAGGACCTGGAGCAGGTCGCGCGTCTGCTGTCCGGGGCCATCGATACCTTTGCCATGGACAAGCGCTACGTGCGCCAGGACGGGTCCCTGGTCTGGGTCAGCCTGACCGTGTCGCTTCTGCGCGATGCCGCCGGAGCGCCGCTGCATTACATCAGCGTGATCTCCGACATCAGCGACCGCAAGGCCGCCGAGGCCGCAGCAAAGGAGAATGCGGCCACAGTCACGGCCCTGCTCGACGCCACCTCGGACCGGGTGTTCCTGGTCGACGCCGCCGGGCGCATCCTGGCCGCCAATATGGCTGCGGCCCAGGGGCTGGATGTGGCCCGGGAGGCGATCACCGGGCTGACCTTCGACGCGATTTTCCCACCGGACCTCGCCCGGTCGCGTCTGGCCCATCTGACCCGGGCCTTGCTCCTCGACCGGCCGGTCCGGTTTACTGACGAACGAAGCGGCATCCTTTTCGACATCATCATCGCCCCGCTGCCGGCTGCCCCGGGAACGCCGGGACGGGCAGCCCTTTTCGCCCGCGACGCCACGGAACTCATCCGGGCCAGGGAAGCTGCCGAAGCGGCCAGCCAGGCCAAGAGCGACTTTCTGGCCAATGTCAGCCACGAATTGCGAACGCCCTTAAACGGCATCATGGGCATGGCCCAGCTGCTTGGGACCACGCCTCTGGAGTCCGACCAGCAGCAGTGCCTCGACGACCTGCAAAGTGCCGCAGCCGCCTTGCTGGCCCTGGTCAATGATCTTCTCGATCTGGCCAAGATCGAGGCCGGGCGGATGGACCTGGTCAACGAACCGTTTGTCCTGTCCTCCATCATCCAGGGGGTGACCGCCACCCTGGAGCCGCTGGCCACAAACAAGGGGTTGACGCTCGTCGCCCAGGTCGAGGCCGAGGTGCCCAGGCTGTTGGTCGGCGACGGCGACAAGCTGCGCCAGGTGCTGCTCAATCTGGTGGGCAATGGGCTGAAATTTACCGAGACGGGCGGGGTGACCCTGGATGTGGCCTGTGCCCGACCCAGCGTCTTGCCCGGGTGCGAGGGCACGGTCACGGATGTCTTTTTTGCCGTCCGCGATTCCGGCATCGGGATTGCGGCGGCAGATCAGGCGCGGATTTTCGAGAGTTTCACCCAGGTGGACACCTCGGCCACCCGGCGTTTTGGCGGCACAGGCCTGGGACTGGCCATCAGCCAACGGCTGGTGACGCTTATGGGCGGGGGTATCGGGGTGCAAAGCGAACCCGGGAAGGGCAGCGTGTTTTCGTTTGCCGTGCGTTTTGCCGTCAGGGACGATGCCCTGCTGGGCGACGGCCTCCGGGACGAACCGGCTACTGCCCCAGATAGGCCTTCTTGATGTCGGCGTTTTCCCGCAGGGCCGAGGCCTTGTCTTCCAGCACCACCGCGCCGGTTTCCATGACGTAGGCCCGGTCGGCCAGCTTAAGCGCCATGTTGGCGTTTTGCTCAACCAGCAGGATGGTCACGCCGCTCTCTTCGTTGACGTTGCGGATGATGCGGAAGATGTGCTGGGAGATCATGGGCGAAAGGCCGAGTGAGGGTTCGTCCAAGAGCAGCATTTTCGGGCGGCCCATGAAGGCCCGGGCAATGGCCAGCATCTGCTGTTCGCCGCCGGACAGCGTGCCGCCGTGCTGCTTGCGCCGCTCGAAAAGGACCGGAAACAGGCGAAAGACCATGCCGAGATCGTTGGCGATTTCGTCGTTGTCGCGGCGCAGAAACGCGCCCATGTCCAGATTTTCCTGAACCGTCAGGCGGGGAAAGATGCGCCGGCCCTCGGGCACCTGGCAAAGGCCCAGGGCCGGCAGCTCATCGGCGCGTTTGTCGAGGATCGACGCGCCCTGATAGCGCACGTCGCCGGCGCTGGCCCGGACAATGCCGCAGATGGTCATGAGCGTGGTGGACTTGCCCGCGCCGTTGGCTCCGATGATGGTGACGATTTCGCCTTCCTCGACGCGAAGCGACACGTCGCGAAGGGCCTGGATGCGGCCGTAATGGGCGCAAACGCCCTCAAGTTCCAAAATCGCGGCCACAGGTTACTCCGTATCGTCCGATCGTTTGCCAAGCCGCGCCGCCGGCCACAGGCCGGCCGGGCGCACCAGCATCATGATGGCCATGGCTCCGCCAAAGGCCAACATGCGGTACAGTTCAAAGCCCCGAAACATCTCCGGCAAGGCCACCAGGGCCAGGGCTCCCAGGATCACCCCGGGAATCGAACCCATGCCGCCAAGCACCACCATGGCCAGCACCATGGCCGACTCGATGAAGGTGAAGCTCTCGGGGCTGACAAAGCGCATGCGGGCGGCGAAAAAGGCCCCGGCCAGACCGCCGAAGACCGCGCCCAGGGCGTAGGCCAACAGCTTGAAGCGAAAGGTGTCCACGCCCATGAGTTCAGCCGCGGTCTCATCCTCGCGGATGGCCTCGAAGGCCCGGCCGATGCGGGAAAAATTGATGCGGTGGACGGCAATGATGGTGAATACGGCCAGGGCCAGGATGATGTAGTAGAGGTATTCGAGCTTGCGGATGACCAGATATTCCAAGGAAAAGGAGCCGTCGACCAACTGCGGCAGATAGATGCCCGGCGACTTGATGCCTAAAAGTCCGTTGGGGCCGCCGGTCAGCGCCATCCAGTTGTTGATGACGATGCGCACGATCTCGCCAAAGCCCAGGGTCACAATGGCCAGATAGTCGCCGCGCATGCGCAGGGTCGGATAGCCGATCAGGCAGCCGGCAATGGCGGCGAAGGCGGCGCAGACGGGCAGGCACAGCCAGAAGGGCACGGCGTAGTGGATGGAGAGCAGGGCGTAGGTGTAGGCCCCGACGCCGTAAAAGGCGATGTAGCCCAGATCGAGCAGGCCGCACAGCCCGACGACCACGTTAAGCCCCAGGCCCAGGCAGATGTAGACGAGCACGTTTATGGCCACGTCCTGGGCATAGCGGTTGGTCAGCATGGGGTAGCTCAAGGCAAAGGCGGCCAGGGGCACGAGCAGCATCCAGCGCGGGGCGCGGGCCAGGGCGCCGCCCACGGCGTCGCGGGCGGCCCCCAGGGGATTGAGCACCCCGTCCAGACGGCCGGCCTTGCCCAGGCGGTAGAGGCCAAAGCAGATGGTTGCGCCGACAGCCGCCCGCAGCCAGACGCCAAAGGCCTCGGCGAAGTGGAACTGGCCGTCGCGGATGCCCATAAGCGGCCAGAGCAGGAGAAAAAACCAGGCCAGGCCCAGGCCGAAATATTGCCAGGATTTCCTAGACCCGCGTATCATCGACGTTCTCTCCCATGATGCCGGTGGGCATGAAATAAAGCACCCCGATCAGGATGACGAAGGCGAAGACGTCTTTGTACTCGCCGCCGTGGGGGATGTAGGCGGCGGCCAAGATCTCCACCATGCCGATGATGAGGCCGCCGATCATGGCCCCGGTGATGTTGCCGATGCCGCCAAGGACGGCGGCGGCAAAGGCTTTGATGCCGGGGACAAAGCCCATGTCGTAGCGCACCGAGCCGTAGTACAGGCCGACCATGATGCCGGCGGCGGCGGCCAGGGCCGCGCCGATGGCAAAGGTGGTGCTGATCACCCGGTCGGAGTGGATGCCGACCAGGGCGGACATGACTTTGTCCTGGGAGGTGGCCCGCATGGCCTTGCCGATGCGGGTCTTGAAGACCAGGGCGTTGAGCAGGACGAGCAGCAGGCCGGTGACGGCCAGGATGCCGATTTGCATGAAGCTGACCCGAACGCCGAGCCACTCGAAACCGCCGTGGGTAAATTCCGTGGGATAGGCCTTGTCGTAGACGCCCTGGGTCAGCATGAGGCCGTTTTGCAGAAAGATCGACATGCCAAGGGCCGAGAGCAGAACCGACAGGCGCGAGGAAGAGCGCAGCGGCTTATAGGCCACCTTTTCCACGGCCATGGCCAGCATGGCGCAGTAGCCCATGGCCAGGATCAGGGCGAAGGCCAGGCCGAACCAGGGGTGGCTGGCCATGAGGCCCTGGGAGGCCATGTAGCTTAACAGAATGACGCCGAGGTAGCCGCCAGCGGCAAAAATCTCGCCATGGGCGAAGTTGATAAGGGAGATGATGCCGTAGACCATGGTGTAGCCAAGGGCCACCAGGGCATAGACGCCGCCAAGGGTCAGACCGTTTATGAGCTGCTGGAAGAGGTAATCCATGGATCGGTGCCGCCGAAGGGGGGAGGTTCGGCCTCCCCCCGTGCTTAACGATGCGTTTTTAGTACTTTTTGCCGGTCTGGGGATCCCAGAAGTTGGCGAACTTGCCGTCTTTGACCACACGGATGATGTAGTTGGAGCCGGACTCGCCGTTGGCTTCGAACTTGATCTTCTTGGACGCGCCCTGCATCTCGGTCTTGACCAGTTCGGCCTTGATCTTGGCCGGATCGGTGCTCTTGGCGGCCTTGATGGCGGAAAGCAGGGAATAGGCGGCGTCGTAGGCGTAGGCCGAGTAGGCCCCGGGCTTGCCGAACTTCTCGTAGGCGGCCTGGAACTTCTTGTACGACGGGGTGGTCTCGTCGATGTAGCCAAAGGTCAGGTACATGCCTTCGGCCGCGTCCTTGGCGATTTCCATGAGCTGGGGATGGTAGACGGCATCCTGGCCGATGATGGCGGCCTCGACGCCGGTGCGCTTGGCCTGGATGAGCATGAGCGCGCCGGAGGCGGAGTTCTGCAGGCTCATGTACAGGACGTCGGGTTTGGCGTCCTTGATCTTGGTCAAAACGGCCGAGAAGTCCTTGTCGCCCTGGTTGACGTGGTCATGGGCGATGACCTTGACGCCTTCCTTGGCGGCCAGCTTCTCGACGTTGTCGGCCAGACCCTGGGAATAGGTGGTCTTGTCGTCGACGATGTAGATGGTCTTGGCCTTGAGCACATCTTTGATGAACTTCATGGCGGCGATGGACTGGTCGTCGTCGCGGCCGCAGACGCGAAACATGTAGGGCAGGCCGCGCTCGGTGACCTTTTCCGAGGTGGAGGCCGGGGTCAGCATGGGGATGTCGGCTTCGGCCAGGGCTTCCGAGGCCGGGATGGTGGCCGAGGAGCAATAGGCGCCGATGACGCCGACGACCTTCTCGTTGACCAGCTTGTTGGCCGCGGCCACGGCTTGCCGGGGATCGCAGGCGTCGTCTTCGGCGAACAGCTCGATTTTGTCGAAGCCGGCGATGCCGCCGTCCTTTTCAATGGCGGCGATGGCGGCCCGGGCGCCGTTGGCAATGTCGTTGCCGTCGGCGGCGTAGGAGCCGGTGAGCGGGCTTAAACTGCCGATTTTGAGGGTGGCGGCCGAGGCCGTGCCGGCCGTCAGGCACAGGGCGACGAGGGCAAGGATGATGCTTCTGGCTTTCATGTTCCGCAAACCTCCTGTCTTCATGGTGTCGCCCCTCCCGCCGCGAGGTTGCGGCCAGCGTGGGCGTTTTCGCGGCACGGGAATCTAGTCGACTTCGGAACCGAGATAGGCCTCGATCACGGTCGGATTGGACCGGACCTCGTCCGGGGTGCCCTGGCAGATGCACACCCCGTGGTCGAGAACCACCAGCCGGTGGCTGACGTTCATGACCACGCTCATGTCGTGTTCGACCAGGAGCACGTTGACGCCGGTGGCGGCGATGCGCTGGATCATGGCCATGAGTTCCCGGCTTTCCGACGGATTGAGCCCGGCGGCGGGTTCGTCGAGCAAAATGGTCTTGGGGTCGGAGCCAAGGGCCCGGGCGATTTCCAGGCGGCGCTGCAGGCCGTAGGGCAGGTTCTTGGCCACGACATGGGCGAATTCGCCCAGTCCGGCAAAGGCCAGGGCGGCCATGGCCCGGTCGCGGACCGCTCGTTCTTCGGCCTGCTGCCCCCGGGTGTGCAGGACAGAGCCGAGCACCCCGGCCCGGCTGCGGCAATGCCGGGCCACCATGACGTTTTCAAGCGCCGTCATGGCGGTAAAAAGCCTGATATTCTGAAATGTTCTGGCAATGCCCCGGGCCAGGATGTGATGCGGCCGAAGCCCGGAAAGCGGTTGGTCGTTGTAGACCACAGATCCGCCGGAAATGCGGTAGACGCCGGTGATGACGTTGAAAATCGTGGTCTTGCCGGCCCCGTTGGGGCCAATAAGACTGACGATCTCGCCGGGGCGCAGATCGAAAGACACTTCCGTAAGGGCTTGCAGCCCGCCGAAGTGGACGCTGACATCGGTAAGACACAAGTGGGCCATGGGATTGTTCGTATACGAAAAATTCCGACGAAAAAAAAGGGGAATTTTTCAAGGGGGACAAGGTCTTGAATTGCTGTAACGGCCGTGAATGAAGCCTTTGGGCGAGGATGCGGGCATGGTGCTCAGGCACAGAAGCGTCTGGAAACAGTCTTTGCCGCGTGGCAGGAACGTTGCCTATAAGCGTGCCCGTATCGACGGAATTGTGACTCGGTGCTCCGATGCGGATCATCAACAACTGCGTCGCCAAAATGACAGGGCCGGGAACGCCTCGCAGCATCCCCGGCCCTGTTGCACAGACGGTACGCCCGTTCAGACCGCAGCCAGCACCTGCCCGAGGGCCTCGGAAAACCGCTTGAGGTCCTCCTGCTCGATGACGAGCGGCGGCAGCAGCCGCAACACCGTGTCCTGGGTCAGGTTGAGGACAAAGCCACGGGCAAGGAGCGCCTTCCAGACGTCTGTGCCGGGGAAGGTCAGCTCGATGCCAAGCATCAGCCCCAGGCCGCGCACGTCGGCAATCTTGTCCGGAAACCGGTCCTTGAGCTCGCCGAAAAGGGCCTGGGCAAAATCACCCAGGCGCGCGGCGCGTTCGGCAATCTTGTCGCGGTTCATGATCTCGATGGTCTTTGAGGCTGCCGCCGACACCAGCGCCCCGCCGCCAAAGGTGGTGGCATGGGAACCCGGCACAAAGCCGGCGGCCACGGCGTCGGTGGCCAGCACCGCGCCCATGGGCAACCCGTTGGCCAACGCCTTGGAACAGGTAAAGACATCCGGGGTCAGGCCGTAGTTCTGGAAGGCCCAGAATTTGCCGGTGCGGCACATGCCGGTCTGGACCTCGTCGATCATAAAGAGCACGTCGCGCTCGCGGCACAGCTCAGCCACGGCGTCGAGATATTCCTGGGAAAACGGCTTCACGCCCCCTTCGCCCTGGATGCACTCCAACAGCACCGCCGCCGTGCATTCGCCCACAGCCGCGCGCATGGCCCCGATGTCGCCGGCCGGCACGGTGACAAACCCTTCGGGCAGGGGATCAAAACCGAACTTGATCTTGTCCTGGCCGGTGGCTGTCAGCGTCGCCAGGGTGCGGCCGTGAAACGACTGGGTGAGCGTGACGATCTCATAGGCGTCGCGGTTTTTGACCGTGCGCATGTAACGCCGGGCCAGCTTGATGGCCCCTTCGTTGGCCTCGGCCCCGGAGTTGCAAAAAAAGACCTTGCCCATGTGGCAGGTGGCCTTGAGTGCCTCGGCCAGCTCCACCTGCTCACGCTGGTAAAAAACATTGCTCACATGCACCAGCTCGCGGGCCTTGGCGGCAATGACGTCGGCCACCTCGGGCTGGCAATGCCCCAGGTTGCACACCGCGATGCCGGCCAGCAAATCAATGTATTCGCGGCCGTCGAGATCGCGCAGACGGCAGCCGTCGGCCGAGGCCACGGCCAACGGATACCGGCCATAGGTGCTCATGACGGATGCCTGCTCCCGCGCCCGCAGCGCGTCGAACGCTTCACTCATCGCGATTCTCCTTTATGGTGAATGAATGTGAGATCCTGGGGGAGGAAACCCCTTTTTGAAAAAAGGGGTTTCCTCCCCCAGACCCCCACCTTCCCCAAAAACTTTTAACGGGGTGGGGTGCCCCGTAGCAACGCCCTGGTTCGTCCGCAGGACAACATGCTTATTCGCCCGAAGGGCGAGGCCCTTGTGGGCTTGGGATTCCGGCTGGGGCGGTTGTCGCCCTGCGACAGCCGCCCCAGCCGGAATCCCAAGCCCACTATTGAGGGGTCCGGGGGGATGATCCCCCCGGCCGCCGGAGGCATCTTCTCTTCCTCTTGCCCTACACTTTCCCGGTATGCCCGAAGCCGCCCTCGCCGCGGCTGGTGTCGTCGAGGTCGTCGACGGGGGTGACGATGGGCCGCACGATGGGGGCCAGGACGAGTTGGGCGATGCGTTCGTGGCGGCTTACGGTGCGGGGTTCGGCGGAGGTGTTGAGCAGCCAGACGATGATTTCGCCCCGGTAGTCGGGGTCGATGACGCCGACGCCCTGGGCCACGGTGAGGCCGTGTTTGGCTCCCAGGCCCGAGCGCGAGTAGATGAAGCCGGCGACGCCGGGGGTCTGGACGGCGATGGCGATGCCGGTGGGGACCGGGGCGCGTTCGCCCGGGCCGATGGTCAGGGACTCGGTTTCGAGGTCGGCGCGAAGGTCCAGTCCGGCCGAGCCGGGGGTGGCCACGGCGGGCGGGTTGTTGCGGCTGGATTCCCGCAGAAATTTGATATGAAGGACGGTTGTTTGGCCGGACACGGGCACACCTCCGCGAAGTGAAATCAGGGGGGTAAAAGTACCTCTTTGAGTGGATTTGTAAACGCTTTTTAATATGCTGAAATACAAGAATTTTTGTCGGTCTGGTGTCGTGGTGGCGACGTTTTTGGGCCGGCCTTGCCTTTTGCGAGGGCTTATGGATAGATGCTGGCGTGCAGTTGGCCGGATGGCAGGTGTTCCATCCTGGCCGGACTCAAAAAGGGGAACGTATGCAGCCGTTACGTGTCTATAGCGTCGTGCCGAAATTGCCGGAGAAGCTGAAACCGCTTTGGGATTTGGCCTACAACCTGCTTTTTTCCTGGAACGACGACATTGTGTCCTTGTTTGCCCAGGTGGATCGCCGGTTGTGGCGGGAGTGCTACGGGAACCCGGTGTGCTTCCTGAACCGCCTGCCCCAGAAGACCCTGGAAACCCTGGCCGAGGACGAATTTTTCGTCGAGCGGCTGGCCGATCTGCGCCAGAACCTGACCACCTACCTGTCGCGCAAGACCGCCTCGATTCCCTTCCCCGATCGCGACGGCACGCCGGTGGTGGCCTATTTCAGCCTGGAATACGGCATAAGCCAGAGCCTGCCCATCTACTCCGGCGGCCTTGGCATCCTGGCCGGCGACCATCTCAAATCGGCCAGCGACCTGTGCGTGCCGCTGGTTGGCATCGGCCTGTGCTACCAGCAGGGCTTTTTCCGCCAGTACCTCACCCCGGACGGCTGGCAGCAGGAACGCTACCCCATTTACGATTTCGAGCAGATGCCGCTGACCTTGTGCAAGGGGGCCGACGGGGAACGGATTCTCGTGACGGTCGATCTCAAGGGCGAGCGCGTCACGGCCCAGATCTGGAAGGCGCAGGTCGGCCGGGTGTCGCTGTATCTCATGGACACCAACGTGCCGGAAAACCAGCCGGCCACACGGCAGCTCACCAACCGCCTGTACGGCGGCGATCTGGAGACGCGGGTACGCCAGGAATACCTGCTCGGCATCGGCGGCGTCCGGGCCTTGGAGGCCCTGGGCTTAAAGCCCAAGGTCATCCACATGAACGAGGGCCATTCGGCCTTTGCCGGGTTGGAGCGCATCGCCAATTTCATGGACAAGCATCAGCTGTCCTTTGAGGCGGCCATGGAGCTGGTGGCCTCCAGTTCCGTGTTTACCACGCACACGCCGGTGCCGGCCGGCAACGACCGCTTCCCGCCGGAGCTCATTCAGGCCTATTTCGAGGACTATGCCAAGCGGCTCGGGCTGGCCTTCAAGGTGCTCCTCGCCCTTGGCCGCGAGGACCCGCGCAACGACACCGAACATTTCTGCATGACGGTGTTGGCGCTCAAGCTGTCGCGGTTCAACAACGGCGTGTCCCAGCTCCACGGCGTGGTGTCGCGCAAGATGTGGAACCGGGTCTGGACCCAGTATCCCGTGGAAGACGTGCCTATCGGGGCCATCACCAACGGCGTGCATGTGCCGACCTGGGTGGCCCAGGATCTGGCCGCGCTCTATGACCGCTATCTCGGGGCCAACTGGCGTGAGGACCCGGACACCAGCCGCGTCTTTTCCCAGGCCCATCTGATTTCCGACGCCGAGCTGTGGCGCACCCATGAACGTCTGCGCGAACGGCTGGTCGGCTATGTGCGCGAGCGGCTGCGCGACCAGTTGCTGGCTCGCGGCGCCAAGAGCATCGAACTGCAAAACGCCGAGGAAGTGCTTGATCCCCAGGCGCTCACCATCGGGTTTGCCCGGCGCTTTGCCACCTACAAGCGGGCCAACATGCTGCTCCAGGACAAGGAGCGCCTGATCCGCATCATTTCCAACGCCGACCGGCCCGTGCAGTTCGTCTTTGCCGGCAAGGCCCATCCCCACGACAACGAGGGCAAGCGCCTGATCCAGGATCTGGTGCAGTTGTGCGGCACGGCCCCGTGCCGCTACAATATGGTTTTTCTCGAAGACTACGACATGGAGATCGCCAGCTACCTGGTCCAGGGCGTGGACGTGTGGCTCAATACGCCCCGCCGGCCCCTTGAGGCCTGCGGCACCAGCGGCATGAAGGCCATGTGCAACGGCGTGCTCAACTTCTCCACCCTGGACGGCTGGTGGGCCGAGGCCTGGAAGCCCGACAACAGCGTGGGTTGGGCCATTGGCATGGGCGAGGAATACGAGGACGCCGGGTATCAGGATTTTGTGGAGAGCCAGACGCTTTATAACATTCTGGAAAATGAGATCATCCCGACCTTTTACGAGCGGGGCCACGGCAATTTGCCGCGCAACTGGATTCGCAAGATGAAGGATTCCATTTGCCAGCTGACCCCGGTCTACAACTCCCACCGCATGGTGGAAGACTATGCCCGCATCGCCTACGGGCCGGCGCTGGAAAACTACAACCGCCTGACCCGCGAGGAATGTGCCGCGGCCAAGGATCTGGCCTCCTGGCGCATGGACATGATGACCAAGTGGGGCAACCTGGACATCCGCAACATCCGGGCCGGCGACCCTGAGGTGCTGCATGTGGGCGAATCCGTGCGCGTCACGACGGAAGTGCAGTTAAACGGCATCCGCCCCCAGGACGTGGAAGTGCAGATTTACGCCGGCCGGCTGGACTACGAAGGCAAGTTTGCCCAGCGCGAGACCGTGGCCATGCGTCCGGTGGAAACCACCGCCGACGGCTGGCACCTCTACATGGGCGAGATGCGGCCGGCCGAGGCCGGCCGGTTCGGGTTTACCGTGCGCATCCTGCCGCACCATCCGCTGCTGCTTGATTCCCACAGCCTGGGGCTGATCCGCTGGGCGCAAAACGTGTAGGCGACGCTTCGGGAGAGTGCCGGGGAGTGGTTGTCTCCCCACAGAGACGCAACGCGCGGGCTTCCTTGGCCGGGAGGTCCGCGCTTTGCATTTTCAGTGCAGGAGTGGCGGCGGCAACGCGAGGTCGGTCAACGGCACGCTTGTGTTGCTCTGCCTCTGGCAGACTGGCCAATCCTCGCGGCCTGCGCGTCTGTCCGCACTCGGGCCGCAGTGTCCCCTCCGTGCGCCGTCCGGGCGAGACGGCCGTCCGTCAGACCCCAGGCTGCAGGGAAGGCCCTGTCGCCTCTACGTCTTCTTGTATATCCCGAAGCAGTGACCAGAATTCGTGCGGATTTTTGTCTTGCTAATAGGAATTTTTTTGGTGTAGATTCTGAACATAGGAATACGATAGGCTGTATCGAGTCAGTAAAAAGGGAAAAAGGTGGTAGTGACGTCATTTGGGGTGAAGGTATGGACAGGATGCCCTCAAAAATAATTTTAAAAAATGGTTGTTACTGTACGATTCTTTTGCAAGAAAGAATTTTTTATATTTATCTGCACATTTTTTAAGTATCATTCTTAATAGATCGTTGGCATATAGATATTGAGTTTAAGTAGTTCATTTTCTGTCCGATAATCTCTGTGTAGGAGTTGGCAGTAATTGCCAGTTGGAATTTAGTATATAGAAATTGCCGAATGAGGATGCATATGAAAAATTGGAAGCTTGGAGCGAAAATTGGTGCTGGTTTTGGCTGTCTTATCTTTATCGCCATGGCGCTAGGATTGATGGGCGTGTTGTACATGCAGCATGTAGAGTCTTCTTCTGCCACGCTTGCCAAACAATATATGCCTGAAACTGACATTGCGAATGCAATTGAACGTTCTTCCTTGAAAACCATGTTTGCCATGCGCGGCTATTCCATGAGCCTGGAACAGCGCTACCGCGACCAGGCCAAGACCGAAATTGAGCATGCGCGCCAAGCCCTGGATCAGGCCCAGGCGCTTTCCGTCAAATATCCCGGCCTGACCCGGCTCAAAACTGACCTGCCCAAAATCAGGGAAGCCGCCACCACGTATTTCGCCCTGGCCGACGAGACGGAAAAGAATATCCATGTCCTGGGCGAAGCCCGCAAGGCCATGGATGTCGCCGCTGTCGAATTCGTGGAGAGCGCCACGCAGCTTACCAACAGCCAGAAAAAGCAATTTGAAGATGATATTAACGCCGAAGCCAGTCATGCGGCCTTGTTGGAACGGCTCGCCAAACTGTCCGCCATCGATGACTTAATGGATTTGGGTTCTGAGATCCGGGTGCTCAATTTCAAAGCCCAGGCCACGGGTGACCATGCCTTGCGCCAGAAAGCCCTCGGCCTGTTCGCCAAGGCCGACCCCATCCTCAAGCAACTGGATGCCGTCACAACCAAAGCGGCCAACAAGAAGGAACTGGAGGACGTGCGCCATGCCTTGGCCCAGTACAAGGCGGCCATGACCGCTTTTGACCAAGCCATGATCGCTCTCACCGAACTTGACGGCAAGCGGAATAAGACTGCGGACAGCGTCCTGGCCGGAGCGGGGGAAATGGCTGCCGCCGGCATGGCGCACACGAAGGAATTGTCCCAGGAGGCCGTTGAGAGCCTTGGCACCGCCTCCATGGTCATGCTGGGCGGCCTGGCCGCGGCCTTGGTCCTGTGCATTGCCGTGGCCGTCTCCCTGACCCGGGCCATCACCCGGCCGGTCCATGCGAGCATGGATTTTGCCGACAAGGTGGCCGGCGGCAACCTCGACGGCGAACTGGCCGTGCACCAGGGAGACGAGATCGGTAGATTGGCCGACAGCCTGCGCGCCATGGTCAACAATCTCAAGGCGCGTATCCAGGAGGCCAACGAGCGGTCCGCCGAGGCGGCCGCCGAAGCCGAGAAAGCCCAACAAGCCATGGCCCAGGCCGAAGAGGCCCAGCGCGAGGCCCTGGCCCAGCGCGACGCCATGATGACCGCCGCCGGCACGCTCCAGGAAGTGGCCCAGGCCACGGCCTCGGCCACGGAAGAGTTGTCGGCCCAGATTGAACAGGCCAGCCAGGGGGCAGGCGTGCAGTCCCAGCGGGCAGCGGAAACCGCCACGGCCATGGAGGAGATGAACTCCACGGTCATGGAAGTGGCCCGAAACGCCAGTATGGCCGCCGGCACGGCCGATCAGGCCAAGGCCAAGGCGGTCACCGGGAAATCCGTCGTGAATGATGTCGTCAGCGGCATTGCCCAGGTGCAGGCCCATGCCCAGGAGTTGCAGCGCGACATGAAGCAGCTTGGCGAGCGGGCCAAGGGGATCGGGGCCATCATGGGAGTCATTTCCGATATTGCCGACCAGACCAATCTGCTGGCCTTAAACGCCGCCATTGAGGCCGCCCGGGCCGGCGAGGCCGGACGCGGCTTTGCCGTCGTGGCCGATGAGGTCCGCAAGCTGGCCGAAAAGACCATGAGCGCCACCCGCGAGGTCGGTGAAGCAATCGTCGGGATTCAGCAGGGGACCACGGACAACGTGCAAAACGTCCGCAAGACCGTGGACGTCATTGAGCAGACCACCCGATTGGCCGGCGAGTCCGGCGACGCGCTCAATGAGATCGTCACCCTGGCCGACACGGTGGCCAGCCAGATTCAGTCCATTGCCACGGCTTCCGAGCAGCAGTCGGCCACCAGCGAAGAGATCAACCGCAGCATCGAGGAGATCAACCGCATCTCCATGGAATCCTCGGACGGCATGCGCCAATCGGCCCAGGCTGTCACCGAAGTGGCCTCCCAGTCCGGCGTGCTGACCCAGCTCATCGGCGAAATGCGCGGCGAAAAGACGGCAGCCCCCGCCCGGGGCCGCAAGCGCGCCCTCTCGGCCTGATTTTTTCAATGGTGCGGGTGGAAGATCTGCAACGGGTGGAAGACCTGCAAGATGACGAGCAAAAAGGGCGGTTCCGCGAGGAACCGCCTTTTTTACTGGTGTGGGCGGGGGGTATTTGGAGCGACGCGGCGAGGTCATCGGCGGTATGGACATGCTGATCGCTGCCGCGAGTTTACGCGGGTTTCAGGGCTTCGGTGCGAGAATTGGGTGGAGTGAGGGAGCTCAAAGCGTTTCGAAGAAAGCTCTGATGCCCGTTGCACTATCTTGGTTGTTGAATGATTTTAAAACATCACCTTGTGTTGAATTTAAACGCATTTCAATGGATTTAGTGTCGTGATTATACGAGAATGCATACTTCTTGCCTTGAATGTACACCCATAAGACATTTGTTGTTTGGTTTTCTCTTGTCATGACGGTGATTGGACTTTGGTCTTTTTTCCAGAGCAAAGCTCCAATCAGCGTTAAGACAACCTCGTTGACATTGTTTGCATGATGGTCTGCACGTTTCATGACACCAGTTAAATACATCTTCAGATCGTTGACTTCGTTTACCGTCGCGGGCATGGGAAACCTCAACTGTTGCAATGTATTAATTTATACTTGTTCATATGTCGACGCCTGCTGAAAATGCAAGCCTTTTCGTAAAAATAAGGGCGGCCCCGCGCGGGACCGCCCTTGCTTTTTACCCAATGGAAGCTTCCGGCCCTATTCTTCGGCCATCAGCTTCTTGATGCGGTCCTTGAGTTCGCGCAGGCGGGCCAGCCGTTCGCCGAGCGCCCCCTGCTTCTCCTGCTCCTTGGCCACTACTTCGGCCGGGGCGCGGGAGACGAAATCGTCGTTGCCGAGCTTTTTTTCCACCACGGTCAGTTCCTTGACCGTCTTCACTTCTTCCTTGGACAGGCGCAGATATTCCACGTCGAAGTCCACGGCGCCGGACAGCGGCACATACAGCGCGCAGGCGCCGGCAGCGGCCGAGGCCGAGGCCTTGGGAGCCGCCACGTCCAGACCGGCCTGGAAGGTTTCGAGCTTGGCCAGGAAGCTGATCATGGCCGCGTTTTCGGTCAGCGAGGCGGCCTGGGCCGCAGACTCGGTGTGGACCAGGGCGGTCAGCTTCACGCCCGGGTTGATATTGAGCTCGGCCCGGATGTTGCGCACGCCGACCACGATGGAGCGCAACAGTTCCATGTCCGATTCGGCGGCGTCGCTTATAAGTTCGGGGCGCAGCGGCGGGAAGAGCACCTTGGCCAGATTCGGCTCGGTCACGCCCGGCAGCTTGCTCCAGATTTCCTGGGTGACGAAGGGGATGATCGGATGCATGAGGGTCATCACTTCGGACAGGACGGTCAAGAGCACCCGCTTGGCCGCGCCCTTTTTCACCTCGTCGTCGCCGCCGAGGTCCACCTTGGCCATTTCCAGGTACCAGTCGCAAAATTCCCGCCAGAAGAAGCCGTAGAGCTCCTGGGCGGCCTCGTTGAACTGGTAGCCCTCAATGGCCCCGGAAACGGTGATCTTGAGCCGCTCCAGGCGCGAGAGGATCATGGCGTGGCACAGGCCGGCCTTGGCCGCCTCGGCCGGGGTGATGTCCGGCGCGCCTTCGCCCACGTGCATGAGGGCAAAGCGGGTGGCGTTCCAGAGCTTGTTGATGAAGTGGCGGTAGCCCTCGATGCGGTCTTCGGCCAGCTTGATGTCGCGGCCCATGGCGGCAAAGGCGGCCAGGGTGAAACGCAGGGCGTCGGTGCCGTAGCGCTCCATCATGGCCAGCGGGTCGATGCCGTTGCCCAGGGATTTGCTCATCTTGCGGCCCTCGGCGTCGCGCACCAGGGCATGGATGTAGACATGCTTGAAGGGCACTTCGCCCATGAAATGCAGGCCCATCATCATCATGCGGGCCACCCAGAAAAAGAGGATGTCAAAGGCGGTGCTGAGCACCGAAGTGGGGTAGAAGGTCCTCAGTTCCTTGGTGTTGTCGGGCCAGCCAAAGGTCGAGAAGGGCCATAGGGCCGAGGAGAACCAGGTGTCGAGGACGTCGGGATCCTGGGTTAAAAGCGAGCCGCCGCAGGCCGGGCAGACCGTCGGGGTTTCGCGCGAGACAATCAGTTCGCCGCAGGCGTCGCAGGTCCAGGCCGGGATGCGGTGTCCCCACCAGATCTGCCGGGACACGCACCAGTCGCGGATGTTGTCCAGCCAGTCGTAATAGGTCTTGGTCCACTGGTCCGGCAGGATGGCGGTGCGGCCGTCTTCCACCGCCGCCCGGGCCGCCGTGGCCAGGGGCTTGGTTTTGACGAACCACTGCTTGGAGACAAACGGCTCGATGATCGTGCGGCAGCGGTAGCACTCGCCCACGTTGTGCTCGTAGTCGCGGATGTCGTCGAGGAGCTTTAATTCCTTGAGGTCCTCGACCACGGCCTTGCGGGCCACGGTGCGGTCCATGCCGCGATATTTTTCCGGGGCGTTGTCGTTGATGCGCCCGGCCTCGTCCTGGACGGCAATGGCCTCCAGGCCGTGTTTGCGGCCAAGCTCGAAGTCGTTCATGTCGTGGGCCGGGGTGACCTTGAGGCAGCCGGTGCCGAATTCGCGTTCGACATAGGCGTCGGCAATGATCGGGATGCGCCGGCCAACCAGGGGCAGGATGGCGAACTTGCCGACCACGTGGGTGTAGCGTTCGTCTTCGGGATGCACGGCCACGGCCGTGTCGCCAAGAAGCGTTTCGGGCCTTGTGGTGGCCACGGTGACGAATTCGTCCGTGCCCTCGACCGGGTAGCGGATGTGGTAGAGCTTGCCGATGTGCGGGGCGTATTCCACTTCCAGGTCGGCCAGGGCGGTGTGGCAGCGCGGGCACCAGTTGATGATGTAGTCGCCCTGATAGATCAGGCCCTCTTCATAGAGGCGCACGAACACTTCGCGCACGGCCTTGGACAGGCCCTCGTCCATGGTGAAGCGCTCGCGGCTCCAGTCGACCGATGCGCCAAGGCGGCGGATCTGGGTCAGAATCTTGTCGCCGTACTCCTCGCGCCATTTCCAGACGCGCTCGATGAAGGCTTCGCGGCCCAGGGCCTCGCGGGAGGAGCCTTCAGCGGCCAGGGAGCGTTCCACCACGTTCTGGGTGGCGATGCCGGCATGGTCCGTGCCCGGAATCCACAGCACCTTGCGGCCCTTCTGGCGGTGGTAGCGGCACAGGATGTCCTGGATGGTGATATTGAGGGCATGGCCCATGTGCAGGGCGCCGGTGACGTTGGGCGGCGGAATGACAATGGAATAGGGCTCACCCGGGCCGTCGGGGTCCGGGGTGAAAGTCTTTTCGTCCTGCCAGTAGGCAATCCACCGGGCCTCGACGTCGGCCGGCTCATATCCCTTGGAAAGGGCCTCGCTGGTCATTATGCGCTCCTTGGGGGTCTGCGGCGCGATACGCCGCCAAGCGGCCCTGGATACAAAAGATCGGCCCGGATGTCACGACCCGGAGCCAAGCCGGGCGTGGGGCGGCTTACAGGGCGTCGTCCGGAGTGGTTTCCCGGACCGTGACCGTGGCTCCGACCACCGTTCCGGCGGCCGAGACAACCGGGGTGACCGTGAGCCGGGCGGCGAAGGCGCTGCC
The DNA here is from genome assembly GCF_000801335.2 of Desulfovibrio sp. TomC. Taxonomy (NCBI): domain Bacteria; kingdom Pseudomonadati; phylum Thermodesulfobacteriota; class Desulfovibrionia; order Desulfovibrionales; family Desulfovibrionaceae; genus Desulfovibrio; species Desulfovibrio sp. TomC. Next base: position 131,177 of record NZ_JSEH01000012.1, on the reverse strand, counting down.
GTCCCGGCGCTGCCGCCGGGCCGTATACGGAGGCACACGCTCGCCCCGGCCGGTGCGGGCCAGGGTATCGTGCACCTGGTCCCGGGCGTCCTCGGGCACGAGCATGCGCACATTGCGGCCGAGGGCCTCGGCTGGTTCGTAGCCGTACAGGGAAACGGCGGCCCGGTTCCAGCTGATAATGGTCCCGGCCAGATCGAGGCCGACCACGGCGTCGGGCGAGGAATCGACCACGGCGGCCAGGAAGTCGCAGCGCTGGTCAGCCTGGGTCCGGGCAGTCTGGCTTTCCTCCACGGCCAGGGAGAGCGTTCGGACTTTCTCTTCGGCCTGCTTGATGCCGGTGACGTCGACAAAGGTCAGAACCACGCCCTTTATGACGTTGTCCACCGTGACATAGGGCAGGATGCGCAAAAACAGCCGCCGGCCCCGGGCGCTGCCCACCTCGGCCTCGAAGGGCGTCAGGGTCTTGAGCACCCGGCCGGCTGCATCGACCAGCCCGTCAAAGTCGAAATTGAACGAGATATGGGAAAGCGGCCGGCCGACGTCGAAATCCATGAGGTTGATTTCCTCCTTGGCCGCAGTGGTGAACTTGCGCACGCACAGGTCGCGGTCGAGAAACAGCACGCCGATGTTGGTGGAGGAAAGCAGGTTGTTGACGTCGTTGTTGAGGTCGGTCAGCTCCTGAATTTTGTTTTGGTACTCGGCATTGACGGTGATGAGTTCTTCGTTGACGGACTGCAACTCCTCGTTGGTGGATTGCAGCTCTTCGTTGGCCGAGAGCAGTTCCTCGTTGGTCGCCTGGAGTTCCTCGTTGGTGGTTTCCACCTCTTCGATGGTGGCCTGCAGGTTTTCCTTATTGTATTGAAGCTCGTGCTCCAGATCGAGGATGCGCTGTCTGGCCTTGGCGTCGAGGTCGAAGTGTTCGGCCAAAGGCTCTGTCGCCGGAGCTTCGCCCTCCCGGAAGGTCAGGGCATAAAGCCGCGGGCCGGAACCGGGCGTGGCAAAGGGGCGGATGGACAGGTCCAGGCGCAGCGGCGTCCCGTCCTCTTCCAGGCGCACGTCTGTGTAGAGCACTTCGGTGTTTTCCCGGGAGACCTTGTTAAGGCCCGTCTCCACGGCAATGACCAGATCCTGGCGCAACAGCGCGGCCACATCAAGGCTGGTGCGGCCCGGGCGCAGTTTGAGATAGCGGTCCACCTCGCCCATGACGTGGACCACCTCGTGGTTTTCATCGACCACCACGGTTGGCGGCAGGTAGCGGGCCACCAGCTCGTCAAACAGGGCTTCCAGGGTCTGGCTTTCCAGGTCGTCGCGTCGGCGCAAGCCGGGCAGACGCGGTTTGCCGGGGATGCGCGGCTGGGGCGGGGTGATGGAGAACCCTTCGAGATCAAGAGGGATATGTTTGCCCTGGGAATGGTAGATTTTCCATTTGGGATCAGACAGGTTGAAGTAGTTGGCAAACCCGCCCACGGTCTCGGACGAACCGAGGAAGAGGAAGCCGTTTTCGTTTAAGGCGAAGTTGAAAAAGGCCATGACCTTTTGCTGCAGCACCGGCTGCAGGTAAATGAGCAGATTGCGGCAGCTTAGGAGATCGATCTTGTTGAAGGGCGGGTCCTTGATGATGTTGTGGGCCGCGAAGATGACCATTTCCCGGATGGGTTTGATGATCTGGTAGCCGTCGTCGCGGTGCATGAAAAATTTCTGCAGCCGTTCCCGGGAGACGTCGGTGGCGATATTTTCCGGGTAGAGGCCGTTGCTGGCAAATTCCAGGGCGTTTTTGTCGATGTCCGTGGCGAATATCTTGACGTCGCGGATTTCGCCTGCCGCCTCCATGTATTCCCGCATCAGGATGGCCAGGGAATAGGGTTCCTCGCCGGTGGAGCAGCCCGTGGTCCAGATGCGGATGGTGCTGCGCCGTTCCTTGAATATTTCGGGCAGCACCCGGGTGGTCAGGGCGGCAAAGGCTTCGGGGTCGCGGAAGAAGTTGGTCACGCCGATGAGCAGGTCGTTGTACAGGGCGGTTATTTCCTCGGGCGTCTGATTGAGGAAGGCCACATAGTCCGACAGGCCGGTGATGTGATTGATGCTGAGCCGGCGCTCCACCCGGCGCAGGACCGTGGACTGCTTGTACAGGGTGAAATCCACCCCGGTCTGCTGCTTGAGGGCCAGATAGATCTGGTTCAGGCGGTCGTCGTCCTCGCGCAGCCCGGTCTGGGCGCGCAGCGAGTCCTGGACCACGGGATGGCGCAGGTAGTTAAGCAGTTCCTCCGGCATCCTGGAGGGGGGCATGATGAAGTCGGCCAACCCGGTGGCGATGGCGTTTCGCGGCATTCCGTCGAACTTGGCCGAGTCCACGTCCTGGACCATGACCATGCCGCCTTCCTGCTTGATGGCCCGGATGCCCCGCGACCCGTCCGAGCCTGTGCCGGACAGGATGATGGCCACGGCCTTGTCGCCGGAGTTCTCGGCCAGGGAGTTGAAGAAGACGTCAATGGGATAGTTGGGCACGGGTCGGTCTTCCCGGGCAGCCAGATGCAGATGGCCGCTTGCCGCAGTCATGACGGCCTTGGGCGGGATCAGGTAAATGGTGTTCGGGACCAGCGGGACGTTTTCCTCGGCCTGGCAGACCCGCATGGGGGTATGCTTGGACAAGAGTTCCACCATGAGGCTTTTGTGGTCCGGGGAGAGGTGTTGGACCACCACGAAGCTGGCCCCGCAGTCGCCGGGCATGGCGGAAAAAAACTGTTCCAAGGCTTCGAACCCGCCGGCCGAGGCCCCGATGCCGATGATGAAATGGGGCGCGGGCTGCGCCTCGGCCGGCTCGGGAGCATCGTCCAAAGCCGGCTGCTGCGGGTTCCCGGCGGGAATATCGCTTTTATCGCTGGACATGGGGCACCTCGGCAGGCATTGGCCGCCTGCTCTGCAATGGATGGAGCGAAGCCAGTCCCAATCCGGGCTTCTCCTGACAGCCGAACAGTCGTTTTCCCTTGTCAGGGCCGACGGCTTTTCCAGGTCCGCAACCGACCGACTTGCCGGACAGCCCCCAAAAACCCTTGAAAAATTTCACCAGGCGCAGGGGTCCGGGGGGATCATCCCCCCGGCCGCCGGAGGCGTCTTTTGTCTTTCTCCCCGGCTGCCGGGCCTCTCCGCTTTTCAATGGCGCAAGTAAAACGCCGCCGCCTGGAATTCAAGGCGCTTCTTGCCGGGCGGCGGCTGTGCCTGTAGGAAATGGCCATGGCTGCGCCGTTTGCCGTGTTGTGGGACCATTCCCATTTGTGGGGGCTGCTTCTGTGCCGGGGGCTGGCCGCCTTGGGCGTGGACTTTGCCCCGGTGACCTGTGCGGCCGTGGCCGGGGGGGCGCTGGCCGGCGATCCGCCCCGGGCCTTGCTCGTCCCCGGCGGCTTTGCCCGGCGCAAGTTTGCCGCCCTGGGGCCGGCCGGCGTGGCCGCCATCCGTGGCTATGTGGCCGACGGCGGGACCTATTTCGGGGTGTGCGGCGGCTGCGGCCTGGCGCTCACCCATCCCGAGGGCCTGGCCCTTTGCTCCTGGACGCGCCGGCCCTTTGCCGACCGCCTGGAGCATCTGGTCAGCGGTCATGTCCGGCTGGCGGTGGCCGAAGAGACGCCGTTTTTCCCGGCGGCTGCGCCCCGCGAGGTCGAAGTCCCGGTGTGGTGGCCGGCGGGGTTCGTGCCGCCGCCAGGGGAGCAGAGGGCGGCTGGGGACGCGGTCTCGGTGGTGGCGGCCTATGCCGGGGCCGGGGCCGATCTGATGCTGGCCGACATTGCCCTGGGGGCCATGCCGCAGGGCTTGCTCGGGGCCTGCCAGGAGCGTTTCGGGCTGACGCTTACTCCGGAGTTCCTGGACGGCGGGGCCTGCGTCATTGCCGGCGCTTTCGGCCGGGGACGCTACGTCCTGTCGCATGCCCACCTGGAGACGCCGGATTCCCCCCGGGCCAATGCCTGGCTGGCCCATCTGCTGCGCCTGTTTGCCCCTGAAGCCGAGATTGCCGGGGAGGCGGTCCCGGCCTGGGACCCGGCCGGGGAGCCCGAGCGTTTTGCCGATCCGCATCTCGGGGCAGTGCGCCGCGACCTGGAATCGGTCATCAGCGCCGGCATCGATTCACGGCTTCTGCTCCAGCGCAATGCCTGGCTGCTGGGCTGGCGGCCGGGCATGCCCGGTTTTTCCCTGTCCAATCTGGCCGCCATGCTGGCCGGCGCGGCAGCGCTCCCCCCCACCGAGGCGGCCCTGGACTACTGGCGCCAGGCCGGACCGGAGTTCGCCCGCCTAGCCGATGGTTTCGCCCGCCGGCTGGAGACGTTTTTCCCGGCCCAGCGCCTGGAAATCACCCTGTCGCTGGTGGAGCGCCGGGTCGGGATCGAGCCGAATCTGGCGGCCGAGCGCCGCGAACTGTTTGGCGCGTCCCCGGGCGGCGGCGGGCTCTGCGGCCAGTTGGCCGAGCGCCTCGACGGCCTGCTGCTGCGCCTGCTGGCCTGAGCAGAAGGCAGAAGGCAGAAGAGGCCTCCGGCGGCCAAAGGGGCTGAGCCCCTTTGGAAACCCCACCTTGTCTGCGGTCCACGGTATTTCCTTCCCCGTATCCTTCCTGTTTGGGGAGCGCTTTTGTCCTCGGGCCACGCCCGAGGACAAAAGCGCTCCCCAGGCAGGGAGGGTCCGGGAGGGGGTTACCCCCTCCCGGCCGCCGGAGGCATCCATCCCCGCCTATTTGCGCTCCATGCCCCGGCGGCTTAAGACCAGGGCCAGGGCCGTGGTCAGCTTGACCAGCTCCACATTGTTTTTGCGCACAACGCCAGCCAGCCGTCTGGCCAGCACGGTCAGCAGCTTGACCCCGATGACCGGGTTTTCGGCCACGAAGGTGAAAAAACGGTCGCGGTCGATGCGCAGAAACCGGCAGTCGGTCAGGCAGGTGACCGTGGCCGAGCGGATGTCCCGGTCCAGGAGCGCCATCTCGCCGAAAAACGGGCTTTGGGCGTCGCCCAGCTCCACCAGGGTCTTCTCGGTACGCTCGGCGTCCAGGCCGGGGGCGGCAATGCCCTTGAGCATCATGGATTTGCTGACCCGCACCCGGCCGGCCACCAGCAAAAACATGTCGTCTCCCGGCTGGCCCTCGGCAATGACGGCCGTGCCGGCGGGCAGGCCAACCGACGTAAAGGCCGGGCCGATCAGGGCCAGTTCCTCCTGGGACAGGCCGGCAAAGAGTTCCGCCCGGGTCCAGGAATCCTTGTTCATGGCGCGCCTCCACCGGCGTCGTCGCTCGGGCTGGTCCCGGCCGGTTTGCCCCGATGGTCCTTGGCCGCAGCGGTCTCGCCGCCAAGGACGATACAGCCGTCAAAAGCGCTTAAATCCACCTCGTCGCCCGGATTGACCAGCACCACCGGCCCCTGGTTGCCGATGCGTCCTTCCTGGCCGTAGGCGGCGAACAGCTCCAGGATGAACTGGTCAAGGGCCGTGTCGGCATCGAGGAGTTCCTTGATGGTGATGTCGCGTTTGATGCGAAAGACGGCCACAGGCAGGCGGCGGCCGTCGGCCATGGACCGGGCCACCACCTGGGACCAGCGCAGGCCGCGCTCGTCATGGGACAGCGCCCTGGCCTGCATGGCCCGATGCCCGGGCGTGCCGAGGAGGCGTTCCATGAAATGCCACAGGGCCGGGTGTTCCCCCATCGTGCCAAGGGCCCGTTCGGTCAGATCGCCGCGAATAAGGGTTACATCCACCCCGGCCCGGGCCAGATGCTGGCGGTTGGTCTCAAGCAGCGCCTCGGCGTAGAGCTGGACCTTGGGGGCCAGCCCGCGAAAGGTCAGGGCGGCGAGCAGGGTCTGCTGATCGGCCTCTTCCGGGGCCAAGCCATCCTGGGACAGGATGTAGGCCGCTCGGGCCGTCGCCGGCGAGGCCCGGCCCAAAACGCCTTCCTGGGCCGGGTTGCCGCGGCAAAATTCCAGCCGGTTTTCCAGACCGATGTCGGCCGCGGCCTCGGCAAAGGCTTCGGGGGTGATCGGGGCCACGAGGACCACCACCGGCCCCCGGGTGGGCGGGGCGGCGGCGGCCAGGGCCTTGATGAGCCCGGCGGCGTGGCTGTTGTAGCCAAGGACGAGGCAGTGTCCGGAGGTTTTCACAGGCGCTAACCCCTGGCGTTTGCGGTTGCGGCGCTCGATGAGCGCCGAGGCCAGATTGCCGGTCAAGGCAGCCATGATGCCGATGCCTGCGCCCATCATGCCCATGCCGATGATGCGCCCCGGCACGGTGACCGGCACGATATCCCCGTAGCCGACGGTGGACAGGGTGACCATGGCCCACCACAGGGCGTCAAAAAGCGTCCGGCTGGGGTCGTGGCGCAGCTCGAAATAATAAAAACCCAGTGTGGCCAGCAGCAACATGACCGCCACCAGGGCGGTGGCCGTGGCCAGGGTGGAGGCCAAAAGGCGGCGCAGCAGGGAAGCCGGGGCGTTCACGGGCAGGTCTCCCGGGCCGGGGGCGTCGTGGGGCCGGACAGGCCCGCCCCCGGAGTCAAAACGGCGGCGGGGACGGCGGCGTCAGGAGCGGGCGATGCGCCCCGGGGCCGGGCCTGGGGCAAAGGCCATACGGAGTGGGAGCGCACGCAGTATCTCCAGGACATCATGGCGAACAGGCCGGCCTGACGCCATGGACGACCGCTAGTTGATGCCGACTTCCCTGGCCACGTCGAGTACCTTTTGGCCCGGTTTCTTGGCGCAGGCTTCCATGAGCGCGCCGGAGAAGGTTTCCAGGGTTTTCCAGTTGAGTTTGGTGTCGCCGGAGACGCCGCTTAAGTAGCCGTCCAGCCACATGAGGATGATGCCGGCGGAGTCTTCATCGGCGTCGGCAATTTCCATGACGAATTCCTTGCAGGTGACGGCGCCGAAATCGATGTTCTGGGGCTGCTGTTGTTTCTTGGCCAGGGCCGGGCCGGCCAGGGCCAGGGCCAGGACGGCGGTGCAGACAAAAGTGCGAAGCAGACAAGGCATGGCTTCTCCACAGGGCAAGGGTTTCCGTCGGCTGTTGGGCCAGGACGGGCCAGAGCCGGCAAAAGCCGGTCACGACGGCTTGAAGCTAGAGTATTTGTCGCTGTCGCGCCAGAGGGGCGTCGCCGGCAACGCCCTAAAAGAGATTGTACTGGCGGATTTTGCGGTAGAGCGTCTTGCGACAGATGCCAAGGGCCTCGGCCGCCAGGGAGCGGTTGTTGTCGTAGAAATTGAGGACCTTGGTGATGTGCTCCTGCTCCTTGGCCTCCAGGGTCAGGATTTCTTCCTCGGCCCGGGCCGGTTCCAGGAATTCGCGCGGCAGGGCATGTTCGGTAATGAGGCTGTTTTCCGACAGGATGATGGAGCGTTCCATGACGTTTCGCAGTTCGCGCACATTGCCCGGCCAGTCATAGCCGGTCAGGCATTTCATGGCCCGGTCGGAAATGCGAAACGGGGCCTGTCCGGCGGTGAGGCGCGACAGGAAAAATTCCACCAACAGCGGGATGTCCTCGCGGCGTTCCCGCAGCGACGGCATCTCGATATTAAAGACGTTGATGCGGTGGAAAAGCGCCTCGTGAAAGCGGCCCTCGGCCACTTCCTTGACCAGCTCGCGGTTGGTGGCAAAGACCAGCCGGATATCCACCCGGCGCTCTTCTTTTTCCCCCACCCGGCGGTAGGTCTTGTTTTCGAGCACCCGGAGCAGGGCCGCCTGGACCTCGATGGGCAGTTCGCCGATTTCGTCAAGAAACAGCGTTCCCTTGTTGGCAAAGGCCATGAAACCTTCGCTGTTCTCCACTGCGCCGGTAAAGGAACCGCGCAGATGCCCAAAGAGCTCGCTGCGGGCCAGTTCTTTTTGGAGGGTGGCGCAGTTCTTGATAAAAAACGGTTTGTCCGCCCGTTTGGACAGGGTCTGGATCAGGTGGGCGGCCACTTCCTTGCCAGCTCCGGATTCGCCGGTAATGAGGACCGGCACTTCGGTCGGGGCGACTTTTTCGATGAGGTAGCGCACCTGCTTGATGGCCGGAGAATTGCCGACCAGCTGCACCGGCGGGGTCTGGCCCTGGAAATGGCGCAGGCGGCGGTTTTCCCGGCGCAGATAGGTGCGCTGGTAGGCGCGTTCGATCAGCAATTCCAGTTCGGCCAGATTAAAGGGCTTGGTCACGTAGTCAAAGGCCCCGAGTTTCATGGCCTCGACCGCGGTGTCGATGGCCCCGTGCCCGGTGATGAGGATGGTTTCCAAATCTTCCTGTCGCTGGCGCAGTTCGACCATGAGCTCCAGGCCGTTGGCATCGGGCAGGCGGATGTCCAGGACAGCCACCTCGTATTCGTTTTTAGCCAGCAATTCCTTGGCCTCCCGGGCCGAGGCCGCCACATGGACGGCCCGGGCCGGGGTGGTCAGTTCCTTGAGCAGGAGCTTGCCGATGGACGGTTCGTCGTCGACCACAAGGACACAATAAGAACTATTCACTGGGATGCCCGCTATCCAGGGGGAGTTTCACGGTAAAGTGCGTGCCAATGCCGACTTCGCTGGCCACTTCGATGACCCCGTGGTGTTCGCGCACGATGCTGTAGCAGGTGGAAAGGCCGATGCCCAGACCCTTGCCCACGGGCTTGGTCGTGAAAAAGGGGTTGAAAAGCTTGTCCATATTCTCCGGCGGGATCCCGCGTCCGGTGTCTTCCACCGAGAGGTTGACGGTGTTGTCGTTTTCCGGATGCGTGGTGATGGTGATTTCGCCGTCGCCCTCCACGGCGTCCATGGAGTTGACGAGCAAGTTGAGCAGGACCTGCTTGAGCTGGGCCTCGTCGCCGGGCACGGTGGGCAGGCCCTGGTGGATGTTGACGGTGAGGCGCAGGCCGGCGGCGGCGCATTCGTCCAGGCGGCGCTTTAAGATATTGAGCGTGTCAACGACCACTTCGTTTAAGCTGACCGGCGAAAAGGCCAGGGTGTGCGGCCGGGAAAAGGACAGCATGGAACGCACGATGTCGCGGCAGCGGCGGCATTCCATGAGGATGGTTTCGGTGTATTCGGCCACGTCGTCGTAGAGTTCGCCGTCAACGGCCGACTCGATGGACGGCAGGCGGCGGCGGATGCCCTCGGCCAGCCCGTACACCGCCGTCAGGGGGTTGTTGATTTCGTGGGCCACGCCGGCGGCCAGCATCCCGATGGTGGCCATTTTTTCGGCCTGATAATAGTTGGCCTGGTATTCGTGCTCCATGGTCACATCGCGCTTGAAGATGAGGATGCGCGATTCCGGGCTGTCGGGATTGTGGATGGGCGAAGCCACCATTTCAAAGCGCCGGGCCACGCCGTGGATTTTAAAGGTGCCCATGCAGCGGCAAACGGCATTGGAGCGGAACGAGCGATGGGCCGGGCATTCGGGGCAGGGCTTGGCGCTTTGCCGGAACAGTTTGTAGCAGTGCTGCCCTTCGGGGCGGGGCACGTCGAAGAGTTCGTGAAAGACGTGGTTGACGGAAATAATACGCAGGTCCTTGGTGAGCACCATCATGATGTCGGTGATGCCGTCGAGGATGGCGGCAATCTCCTGGCGGCGCAATTCCGATTCCTGGTGGGCGTCCTTGAGTTCCTCCACCTTCTGGCGCAGTTCCTGATAAAACCCGAGCTTGCTGTGCTCGATGCCGATCAGGTCTTCCAGAGACGGAGGTTGGGGCAGGGCATCGCCGGTGTGGGGTTCCAGGGAACGTCTGGGCAAGGGGGTCCGCAACCGCGAGGGCGTCATGAACGATTCACGGCCGTCGCGGGCCACGTCAAGGGTGAGCCGCCGAAACGGCATGGAGTGTCTGGAGCCGGGCAACAGCCGGTCCTGGACCCTGGTTATGGCCGGTTGGTCTGTTGCGTCCCGGGATTTTTCATCCCCTCCTGCTGCCGCAGACATGGTGCCGTCCATGGAAAACGGCCGCTATGACAGAAGCAGGCAGGCCGGTTCTTCGCCACGGGCCACGGGCCGGGAGACGATCAGCCGATCGGGACCGGCAGACTCTATGGCCGCAATGGCCCCGAGGTCCAGAAAATCCTGCAGGGCGGCCACTGCGCGGATGCGAAACGCGGCCATGGGCTGCCGGGTCAATCCCGAGAGGCGGCGCAGGGCGGCAAAATCCAGGCGCAGCGCGGCCGGACCGTGGGACAGAAAGGCAGCCAGCCACCGGGTGAAGCCGTCGCTGCCAAGGGGACCGCGGGCGGCCAGCAGGCGTTCGATGCGCTGGGCGTCGTCAAAGGCGGCCAACATCCGGGGGCTGACGTCCAGGGCGCACAGGCCGGCGGCCCGGTCGCACAGGAGCGTGTTGAGCAGGCGGACTTGCAGGACATAGCTGCCGGCAGCGTCTTCGATGTCGATGCGGGCGGCGGCCAGCCGCCACAGCGAGCGTTCCAGGCGTCTGGCGTCGAAACGCCGGGCCTTGGGCCGGATCAGGCGGGCCAGGTCGCGCAGGGCGAAGCGGGCCGAGCCCCGGGTCTGGCTGCGCCAGGCCAGGAGCAGACAGCCCAGAAAGGCGTCGAGGTCGTCCTGGTCCAGGCGTTCGCCGCTGGCGCGCAGGGTCGCGCCGGGCCAGCAGGCGGTAAGCGGCAGGTTTTCCTGCCAAAGCCTCGGAGAGCAGGTGCGGGCGGCAAACAGGTCCGAGGCCAACACGAGGCCAAGCAGACGGGCGGCCAACCCCTGTTCCAGGCCGTCGGCAGCCCGGGCTTCGGAGGCGCTGTCCAGGGGGCTGGTCAGGGTCATGGCGTCGAAGCCGATCTCATCGTGGTACATGGTCGTCTTCCCCCTGGCTCGAAGCGGTTGTCCCTGTCCGCGCGGGCAGGCCGGCGGCAGCGCCGGATTGCAGGAAACGGGGCGGCCGGCCGGCCGGCCGCCCCACGTGCGGGTTAGGCGTTGCGACGCAGGGTGGCGAGCATCCCGCGCAACTGGCGCAGGTGGCCGCGTTCCTCGTCGAGAACCTGCTTGACGATGCCGGACTCGGCCTCCGGCATAAGATCCATCATCTCCCGAAAGTAGAGGATGGTGTCTTTCTCGAAGCGCGAGGCCAGTTCGATGGCGGCAACGGCGTCGGCGGCGTCGGCCAGGTCTTTCTCGGGGGCTCCGCCGCAAAACAGCGCGTGGGAGTCGAGCAGGGCCTGGACATACTCCATGTATTCTTCCTCGTTGCTGCCGGCCGGGAGCTCGATCTTGTCGATGCGTCCGGCCATGCCCTCGAAGATGGCCAAGTGGCGGGCTTCCTCGCCGGCAAAGAATTCCAGGAACTTTTTGACGTCCGGATTCTTCGCGGCGGCAGCGGACTTGATGTAAACATTGCGGCCGCGACGCTCAATCTCAATGGCCGTGCCGACGATGTCGCTGGCGCTGAAAAAGCGTGCCATGTGCGTCTCCTTGTAAGATGCCTCCGGCGGCCGGGGGGGATCATCCCCCCCGGACCCCCTGGATGGGGGAGTGGGCACTCTCCCGGGCCTATGCGTCGTGCGCGATTTTTTTATAATTCGTTGGGCAGGGCCTTGAGCTGGGCGTAGGTGTACACCGGTCCGTCCACGCAGACGTAGCTCGTGCCGATGTTGCACCGGCCGCAGATGCCGATGCCGCATTTCATGCGTTTTTCCAAGGTGGTCAGAATCTGCTCATCCGGGAAGTTGAGCTTTTTGAGCGCTTCCAGGGTGAACTTGATCATGATCGGCGGACCGCAGGTGATGGCCACGCAGTTCTCGGCCGAAGGAGCCATTTCCAGGAGCACGTTGGGGATAAGGCCCACCTTGTGTTCCCAGCCGTCGGCCTCGCGGTCGATGGTCAGCGTGGTTTCGATATCCTTGCGCGAGGTCCACTCGGGCAGCTCGGCGGAAAAGGCCATGTCCAGCGGCGAACGCGCGCCGTAGAGCAGGCGGATCTTGCCGAAGTCGGCCCGGTTGTCGAGCATGTACAGGAACAGCGTGCGCAGCGGGGCCATGCCGATGCCGCCGCCGACGAACACGATGTCCTTGCCCTTCATGTCTTCGACCGGGAAGGGCTTGCCCAGGGGAGCCCGCACGCCGACCTTGTCGCCGGCCACGAGGTTGTGCAGCTTGGAAGTCACTTCGCCGGTGCGCATGACCGAGAACTGGAGGTAGTCCATGCGGGTGGGGGGCGAGTTGATGACAAAGGTGGATTCGCCGATGCCCGGGGCCGAGAGCTGCCCGACCTGGCCGGGTCCGAATTTGAACGCGGCCATCTTGGCTTCATCGTCGAAGCGCACCCGGAAGGTCATGATGTTATGCGTCTCCTGGACGGTCTCCAGGATGGTGGCCACTTCCGGCAGATAGGGATTGAACGGATCGGTCATCTGGACACCTCTAGGCCTTGGCCTTGGCGACGGCGTTTTGCACGATTTCGCGGATATCCACGGAAACCGGGCAGCTTTTCACGCACCGGCCGCAGCCGCAACAGGCGATCAACCCATCATGCAGGGTCGGATAATAGCTGAACTTGTGGCCAACGCGGTTTTTCAAGCGATGGGCCTTGGTCGGCCGGGGGTTGTGGCCCGAGGCTTCCAGGGTGAACTGGAAGTGCATGCAGGCGTCCCAGGAGCGCAGGCGCTTGCCGGCCAGGCCGGACCCTTCGTCGGTGATGGAGAAGCAGTAGCAGGTGGGGCACAGGTAGGTGCAGGCCCCGCAGCTGATGCATTTGTCCGACTGGTCGCGCCAGAACTCCATGTCGTCAAACCGCTCAAGCAACGCGGCCGGCGCATTGGCGATGTCCGGAGCCTCGCCCAGGGCCTCACGGGTCTTGGTCTTGACCGCTTCGGCCTCGGCCGTCTTGGCCGAGCCGTCGGTCAGGACCGGGCTGTCGAGAAACGGCGCGCCCTTGTCGCTGACCGCTTCGACCAGATAACCGCCCGCAACCGGGGTCAAAAGCAGGTCGGAACCGGCGGCGTCGGCCGGGCCGGACCCCACCCAGTGGCAAAAGCAGGTGTTTTCCACCGTGTCGCAGGCCATGGTGACAAACACCGTGGCTTCGCGGGCGGCGATGTAATACGGATCAGGGTACTTCTTGCCCATGTAGACGCGGTCGAAGATCAGGAATCCGCGTGCGCCGCAGGGTTTGGACCCGAAGACGACCGTGGGCTGGGCCTCGGTATGGGCTTCGAGGGTCAGGGTGGGTTTGACGTCCTCGCCTTCCTTGCCGCAGGCAAAGCTGAAAAGCTCCTGGCTGGCAGGGAAGATGGAACCCTTGGGCGGGGCGGTGGCGTCTGAGCCGAAGACCGGCGTTTTGGCCGGATCGTAGGCCCGAAACACCACGCTGCCGCCTTCCTCGACGGGGACGAGCACCCGGCGTTCGGCAGCCAGGGCCTTGAGCCACTCGGGGAGTTTTTCCCGGGAGATGTATTTGGCGGCCATTACCAGCCTCGCTCCTTGATGTTGTCTTCCTCGAGCTTGAACTGCAAAAGCGGCGGGATGGCAGCCACATCGACGCCGGCCTGGTAATCGAACAGGTCGTGGATGGTGCGGTTCAAATGCTTTTTCAGGGCCAAAACCGGAATATCCATGGGGCAGGCCCGCTGGCATTCGCCGCATTCCGTACAGCGCCCGGCCAAGTGCATGGCGTGGACGACCTGGAACATGAGCTTTTCCGTCGTCGAATCGTCCTGGGACAGCCAATGCGGTTCCCGGCTCTGGGCGATGCAGTGGTCGCGGCACACGCACATGGGGCAGGCATTGCGGCAGGCGTAGCAGCGGATGCAGCGGTCCATGTGGTAGCGCCAAAAGGCCATGCGGTCGGCCACGCTCATGGCGTCCAGGGCGTCGAGGTCGGCGTTGCCGCTCGGGCTGGCCGTAGGCTGCGGGGCCGGGTCGCCGACAAAGACGTCGGCCAGCACGGCGTTGGGGAACTGGCAGCGCAGGCACTTGTCGGCCGCCACGTCGGCCATGGCCATGGCCACGGTCTGGCCGCCGGCAGTGACTGCGACGGTCTTGCCGTCAGTGACCACCTTTTCGGCGTTGCCGGCCGAAACCCCGGCCGCAACCAGTTTGGCCTTGACCTTGGAGAGATCCACCACGCCGTCGCAGCCGGTGGAGAAGATCACGACGTTGTCGCGGTCAATGAGTTTTTCCTGAAGCAGTTCCACCACAGAGCGCGAATCGCAGCCCTTGACCACCACGCCGACCTTCTTGCCGGCCATGGTCGGCAGGTAGACGGCGGGGTTGTGGACATTGAGCGCGCCCCACTCGAGCTTGTCCACGTCGGCATCGCTTCGCATGAACAGCGGGGTGTTGTGCAGGGCGTCGTAGCCCTTTTGCCAACCGATGACGCATTCAAGGCCGGGCAGGGCCTCCTTGATGCGGGTTTTGAGTTCCTCAAGCCGCGACACGGTTGCCTCCTTGGCTGATGGCCCCGGCGACCTTGGCCAAAAGTTCCGGAGCCACGGCATCAAAGCGCGGCGCCGGTCCCAGGGCGTGAATCTGTTCAGTGAACACGGTCACCACTTTCTGCCACCGCTGGCCTTCCGAGGCCGAGACCCAGGTGTAGTCGAACCGGCCCGGGTCGATGCCGAGGATAGGCAGAAAGCGCTTGAGGACTTCCAGACGCCGACGGGCGTAGAAGTTGCCTTCGGCGTAGTGGCAGTCGCGCGGGTGGCAGCCGGAGACCAGCACGCCGTCAGCGCCGCCTATCAGGGTTTTGGCGATGAACAGGGGATCGATGCGGCCCGAGCAGGGCACGCGGATGATCCGCAGGTCGGTGGGCTGGTTGAAGCGTCCAACGCCTGCCGTATCCGCGCCGCCGTAGGAGCACCAGTTGCACAGGAATCCGACGATCCGCAGTTCCTTGCCGGTCAGGACTGGCATAAGGCGTTGACCTCCGCGAGGATTTGGTTGTCCGTGAAGTGCGACAGCTGGATAGCCCCCTGGGGACAGGTCGAGGTGCAGATGCCGCAGCCCTGGCACACGGTCTCGATGACCTCGGCCTTTTTCTGGCCCCGGAATTCGACTTCCTTGATGGCCTTGAACGGGCAGGTCATGATGCACTTGCCGCAACCCACGCAGCGCTTGATGTCCACGCGCGAGATCTGCGGGTCGCTTTCCAGCATGTCCTTGGAGAACAGGGCCAGCACCTTGGCGGCGGCGGCGCTGCCCTGGCCAACGGACTGGGGAATGTCCTTGGGGCCTTGGCAGGAACCGGCCAGATAGACGCCGGCGGTGTTGGTCTCCACGGGCTTCAATTTGGGATGGCTTTCCATGAAAAAGCCGTATTTGTCATACGAGATGCGCAGCTTTTCGGCCAGCTGCGGCGCGCCCTTGGCGGCTTCGGCTCCGGCGGCCAGGACGACTAAGTCGGCTTCGATCTCGACCTGGGTTCCGGCCAGGGTGTCGGCCCCGCGCACCATGAGCTTGTCGCCCTTGGGGTAGACCATGGCCACGCGGCCGCGGATGTAGCGCGCTCCGTATTCCTCCATGGCCCGGCGGGTGAACTCGTCGTACATTTTTCCGGGGGCGCGGATGTCCATGTAAAAGACATAGGACTGGGAATCGGGAATGTGGTCCTTGGTCAGGATGGTCTGCTTGGCCGTGTACATGCAGCAGAAACCGGAGCAGTAGGGGCGGTCGAGCGACTTGTCGCGCGAACCGACGCACTGGATGAACACGATGTTTTTCGGTTCCTTGCCGTCGGAGGGCCGCTTGATGTGGCCGCCGGTGGGACCGGAAGCCGACAGCAGGCGCTCGTATTGCAGGCCCGTGATGACGTCGGGGTAGCGGCCGCCGCCGTACTCGGCAATCTTGCTGATGTCGAAGAGGTCGTAGCCGGTGGCGGCGACGATGGCGCCCACGTCCTCGGTGACGATCTCATCGGTCATGTCGTAGCGGATGGCTCCGGTGGGACAGACCTTGGCGCACACGCCGCACTTGCCCTTGACGAACTGGCGGCAGGTGGTGGCGTCGATATAGGCCTTTTTCGGAATGGCCTGGGGAAACGGGATGTTGATCGAGGTGCTCGGCCCGATTTTCTCGTTGAAGGCATCGGGATTCTTCTTGCTCGGGCACTTCTCCATGCAGGCGCCGCAACCGGTGCACAGTTCCCAGTCCACGTAGGTGGCTTTTTTCTTCACCTGCACCTGGAAGTTGCCCACGTAGCCGCCGATGGAATCGACTTCGGAGTAGGCGTGCAGGGTGATGTTGGGATGCTGGGCCACGTCGACCATCTTGGGACCGAGGATGCAGCTCGAACAGTCGACCGTGGGAAAGGTCTTGTCGAGCTTGGCCATCTTGCCGCCAATCGACGAGTCGCGTTCGACCAGGACGACTTCGAGGCCGCCGTCGGCGCAGTCAAGGGCCGCCTGGATGCCGGCCACGCCGCCGCCGATGATCATCACGCGCTTGTTGACGGAGAACTTGCTGGGAATAAGCGGCGCGTCGCGTCGCAGTTTTTCCACGGCGATGCGCACCAGATCAACGGATTTGTTGGTATTGGCCTCGCGGTCCTTGCCGATCCAGGAGACGTGTTCCCGGATGTTGGCCATTTCGAACATGAAGCGGTTAAGACCCGCCCGTTCGACGGCCCGGCGGAACGTGGGCTCGTGCATGCGCGGGGTGCAGGAGGCCACCACCACGCCGGTGAGGTTCTTGTCTTTGATGGCCTGGATGATGCCGTCCTGGCCGGGTTCCGAGCAGGCGTACATGGTATCCGTGGCGTAGACGACCTCAGGAAAGTCCAGGGCTGCCTTGGCCACGGTCCCGGTATCGACCGTGCCTTCGATGTTGCTGCCGCAGTGGCAGACGAAAACGCCAATTCGCATTGCCTATGCTCCCTCGCCTGTTAGTCCGCGCCCGACAGGGCCTTGGAAAGGACCGGCCTCGGATCGACGTTGAGTTTGCCGAAACCGATTTCCCCATCCGGAATATTGAGCGCCACGCCCATGAGCTGGGTGAAGTAGGGCACCGGAATCCGGTAGTGTGTCCCCATGGCCCGGTTGACCTGACCTTGCCGGAGGTCGAGGTTCATCTGGCACAGGGGGCAGGCCACGGCGACCATGTCCGCGCCGACGCCGACAGCCGCTTCCAGCAGTTTGCCGGACAGCGCGGCCGTCACATCGGGCCGGGGAATGCCGTAGGAAGCGCCGCAGCATTCGACTTTGAGCGGGAAGGGAACGACTTCGGCTCCCAGGGCCGCCAGGATGTTGTCCATGGCCATGGGGTTTTCGCAGTCGTCAAAGGCCATAAGTTCGGGCGGCCGGTTCATGATGCAGCCGTAGTAGCAGGCGACTTTGAGGCCCTTTAAGGGCGTGCGCACGGCCGAGGCGATGGTCTCGACCCCGATGTTTTCCACCAGGGCCTGGAGCACGGAGATGGCATTGACGTCGCCGCCGTAGGGTTCGTCGAGGAGCTTGTCCACCTTGGCCTTAAACGGGGCGGCCTCGATACGGTGGTTGGCGGTGCGCAGGTTGGTCAGGCAGCTCGGGCAGGGCGTGGCCGCGGCTTTGAGCCCCATGCCGGAGACGAGCTGGAGGTTCCTGGCGGACAGGGCGGCGGACAGGGTGTGGTCCTTGGTGTGGGCCGGGGTGGAACCGCAGCAGCTCCAATCCGGAATGTCGACCAGGGACAACCCCAACGCGGCGCACACGGCCCGGGTGGAGGTGTCGTACTCCTTGGAGGTGCCCAGTCCCGAACACCCCGGGTAGTAGGCGATGGCTTCGCTCATGAGTTGGACTCCCTCTCAAAACGCTCGAAAATCCGGGCCACATGCTCTTTGCCCTGGATCTCGTGGGGCTTCATGGCGAGCTTGCCTTTGGGCAGGATTTTGGGGCCGAGGTCCATGTCGGTCCAGAACCGTCCGGTCTTGGCGACGTAGTTGATCAGAAGGCCCAGTTCGAAGACCCGGCCGTGGGCGCGCACGGAATCGAGGAAACTGTCCCAGAAGGTTTTGACCTGGGGCACGGCGGCCAGCCCTTCGCGGCGGGCCATGTGGCGCAGGACGTCCATGATGCAGGCCACGTCGATGTTGTTGGGACACCGGGTGGTACAGGATTCGCAGGTGGCGCAGAGCCAGATGGATTTGCTCGAGAGCACGGTCTTTTTTTGGCCGGCCTGGACGAGACGCATGATCTGACTGACGGGAATGTCGTAAACGAAGGTGTACGGACAGCCGGCCGTGCAGTTGCCGCACTGGTAGCACAGGCTGACTTTCTGACCGGACTCCTCCTCCACCCTGTGAACGAAGTCCTCGTCATAGTCGCGGGTGAGATTGATGATGTTCATTCGGTCCTATCCGGTTGACGTGAAAGGTGACGACACTATCGCAAGCGGAGCGTCCAGGAGCCCAGACCCCCCCGGCGGGCACGACGACCGCGGTCCGGGTGTGGATAGCACGGCGGTCAGGTGTTTACCACCCCGGACCGGGCGTCGAGCCTGGAGGAAATAGCTTCGTAAAAACGAGATGTTACGCCAAAAGTCGAAATTCTGTTGTGCGCTGACTTTGTGTCAAATTGGAACAAAGTCCGAAAAATCGGGCCGCCAGGGGCCGCATTTTAGGTCCATTGGGACACATTTTCGGCCAGATAATGCGTCCGTTAAGACATGACCGGGATCGCTGCCACGATCGGCGGCCATGGCGCTGTTGCCGTTTTTGTCAAGGATTGTCCGGTCCGGCCGGCCTGTCTGCGGGCGTGGGTGGTCCTGCCCGGGGACGCGGCGCGGTGTGGGGGCCGGTCATCAAAGGGGGGCCGATTGGCCCCCCTTTGCGCGAGTCCGCGTCCTTTACAGGGCGGCGGTGTAGATGTCGGTCACGTCCTTGTCGGTCGGGCAGCGGGGGTTGGTGAATCCGCAGGCGTCCTTCTGGGCGTTGCCGGTCATGGTCGGGATGTCGGAGGCCTTGACGTCCTTGCCGTACTTCTTGCCGAGGTCGATCAGGCCGGCCGGGATGCCGACGTCAGCGGACAGCTGGCGAATGGCCTTGAGGGCCAGTTCGGCGGCGTCGCGCGGGGCCAGGCCGGCGGTGTTTTCGCCCATGATCTCGGCCATGGCGGCGAACTTCTCAACCTTGGCGATCAGGTTGAACTTCTCGACATGGGGCAGCAGGATGGCGTTGCACTCGCCGTGCGGCAGGTCATAGAAGCCGCCGAGCTGGTGCGCCATGGCGTGGACGTGGCCCAGGGAGGCGTTGTTAAAGGCCATGCCGGCCAGGTACTGGGCGAAGCACATGCCTTCGCGGGCTTCGATGTCCTGTCCGTTGGCCACGGCCTTGCGCAGGTACTTGAAGATCAGCTTGAAGGCTTCGATGGCGCAGGCGTCGGTCATCGGGTTGGCGATGGTGGACACGAAGGCCTCGACGGCGTGGGTCAGAGCGTCCATGCCGGTGGCGGCGGTCAGCGCCGGGGGCATGCCAACCATCAGGACCGGGTCGTCAATGGCGATATGCGGGGTCACGCGCCAGTCGACGATGGCCATCTTCACGTGGCGGGACAGATCGGTGATGATGCAGAAACGGGTCATTTCGGAAGCGGTGCCGGCCGTGGTGTTGACGGCCAGGTACGGCATGAAGGACTTGGAGGACTTGTCCACGCCTTCGAAGTCATGGATCTTGCCGCCGTTGGAAACGACAAGGCCGATGCCCTTGCCGCAGTCGTGCGAGGAACCGCCGCCCAGGGTGATGAGGCTGTCGCAGCCGTTGGCCTTGTAAACTTCCACGCCCTTGTGGACGTTGGCGTCGGTCGGGTTGGGGATGGTTTCGTCGTAGACATGGTACTTCATGCCAGCGGCGTCGAGCAGGTCGGTGATCTGCTTGCAGATGCCGACCTTGACCACACCCTTGTCGGTGACGATCAACGGTTTGGAACCGCCCAGAGCCTTGATTTTCTCAGGGATCTGTTTGGAAGCGCCGATGCCGATGAGGGTCACGCTGGGAATGAAGAAACCGTAAACTTGCTCGCGAACAGCCATGGTGCCAACCTCACTGTGGTTAAGGTTATGTTTTTGCGAACGGACCCCAAACCTGATTTCCGTTTGGCGTAAGCGTAAACGCTGCCCTCATAGAGCAATTCCCGGGCCAAAACAGCGATCCATGTATTTCAACTAGTTAAAACGTCAGACCTTTTCCTCACGGGGGCAGTCTGGCCGATTGCGCACCGTCTGCGCCCGCCCCAGGCGACGGCGTCGACCAACCGGCCCGGACAAAACCAGCCAATTCCGGGGGTTGAAGAGTCTTGGACAACTTGTCCCACCATCCTCTCGGCATTGGGTAAAAAGGTTACAGCTTCGGCCCGTGGGGCGAGTTGTCCTCCGGCCGCTCCTCCTGGGTACAAAAAACAACCGTCATTTCGGGCTATTGGTTCGATTGTCGTCCCGTGGCCGGCAGAGGACAAAACGACACGGTGCCTGTTTGGGAGGGGCGGAAAGGCCTCTAAAGGCTTGCGGGAGCCCCCTGTGGGCTTGGGCGCAGGGGAAGGCAATCCTGGGTATGGCCGGCCCGGGGGCGATCCTGGCCGGAGGCCTGGGCTGCGCATTGACACGAAACCGCTGTTTGCCTATTTTGCCAAATATCAAAATCATGGCTGCCCTGGCTGCAAACCCTTTTCCGGAGTTGCCTTGTGACGAATCCCGTCGTTTGTGTCGGCGCTGAGCCTGTCCCCCAGGCTGGCGTCCCTGTCGCCAGTCTTGCCGACCCCTGCCGGTTGGCTCTTGCCGTGCGTCGTCCGAGTGTCGCCGCGGCGGCGGCTGCGCCCCGGGCAACACCTTGCCTTGAAGCGGGGTGGTTATGAGCCGGCGGCTGGCCGGGCTGGTCTGTGGTTTCCTGTTGCTGGCCGCGGCCGCCTTCGCTGCCGACCCGGCGCCGGTGCCGGTTGTGCCGGCGCCGGGCAAAGTGACCCTGGTGGACCTTGGGGCCAAGGCCTGCGTCCCATGCAAGATGATGCAGCCTGTGCTGGCCGCCATTGAGGCCCGCTATGCCGACCGGGCCGCCATCATCTTTATAGATGTCTGGGAGCACCGCGACGAGCCGCAGAAATTCGGCCTGCGCGTCATCCCCACCCAGATTTTCTATGATAAGACCGGCAAGGAAGTGTCTCGCCACGAGGGGTTTCTCGATGAAAAGCCCATTGCCGACACGCTCGACCGGCTGTTGGCCGAGTAGGGCTTGCGTTGCTTGACGGCTTTTTGCTGGCCGTGAACGCCTGGATGGCCGGCTCCGGCGCGGCTGCCGGGGTCGGGGCGTTCCTGTGGGGGCTTGCCAGCGTGCTTTTAAGCCCCTGTCATCTGGCTTCGATACCCCTTGTCGTGGGCTACGTGGCCGGGCAGAACCGGCTGGTCACCGGCGTCCTGGCCCTGCGTTACGCCGCCGCCTTTTCCCTGGGGCTCTTTGTCACGATAGCCGCCATCGGGGCGGGGTGCGCCGTGCTTGGGCGGATGCTTGGCGATGTCGGCCCGGTGTTTCCGGCCGTTGTCGGGGGCCTTTTGCTCGTCGTGTCCCTGGATATGCTGGGGGTGTTGCCGTCCCGGTCCGGGGGGGCGGGGCTGGCTTCCCGTCTGCGCCTTCGCGGCCTCCCCGGGGCCTTGGTCCTGGGACTGGCCTACGGCGGCCTGTCCGGGGCCTGCACCTTCGGGTTTCTGGCCCCGATCCTGGCCGTGGTCACGATCCAGGGGCAGGTGGCCCGGGGGACGGCCCTGGCCGCGCTGTTTGCCCTGGGCCATTGCCTGCCCATCCTCGTGGCCGGCAGTTGTGCCGGGGCGGTCAGCCGCAGCCTGGAGAACGCCGCCGTGGGCCGGGCCAGCCGGCTTTTCCGCCGGGGGGCCGCGCTCGTGGTCGGGGGCCTGGGACTGTATTTTCTGCTGCGCCCTCTGGTTGCGGGCTGACTTCCGACGGCGCAATCCCGGTGGCCTGGGACCGGCCGCAGGCTGGGCGCAACAGGGGATGACGCCAGATAACGGCCGCAAGGGAAGGGAAAATGTCAGGCATGTTCTTTGATCCGAGGGGTGGTTGCCGGGAACGCGGCCCGGGCCTGGCGCTGCCGGGCTCGACAGGCCGTCGATAATTTCATAGTAAGTCGGTATGAAAAGGAGGGAGCCATGGAAACCGGACAACCTGTAGCCGGTCGTTTGTCCTTTCTCGACCGGTATCTCACCCTGTGGATTTTTCTGACCATGTTTGTGGGCGTCGGCCTGGGCTGGCTGGCCCCGGGGGTCCGCGGCGTCATTGGATTGTTTCAGGTGGGCACGACCAACATCCCCATTGCCGTGGGGCTGGTGCTCATGATGTATCCGCCCCTGGCCAAGGTGCGCTACGAGGAGATGGGCCGGGTGTTTCGGGACATCCGGGTGCTGTCCCTGTCTCTGGCGCAGAATTGGGTCATTGGGCCAATCTTCATGTTTGTCCTGGCCGTTGTCTTTTTGTCCGACCAGCCCGCCTTCATGAACGGGCTGATCCTGATCGGCCTGGCCCGGTGCATCGCCATGGTGATCGTCTGGAACGACTTGGCCGAGGGCGACCGGGAATACTGCGCCGGGCTGGTGGCCTTTAACGCCGTCTTTCAGGTGCTCTTCTTCTCCCTGTACGCCTGGATTTTTCTGACCGTGCTGCCGCCGCTGCTCGGGTTGTCCGGGGCTGCGGTCGCGGTCGGCATGGGCCAGATTGCCGAAAGCGTGTTCATCTATCTGGGCATCCCCTTTCTGGCCGGGGTGGTTTCGCGGTTTGCCGGGCTGCGGCTGCGGGGGCGGGAGTGGTACGAAACGCGGTTTGTGCCGCGTATCGCCCCCATCACCTTGGTCGCCCTGCTGTTTACCATCCTGGTCATGTTTTCGCTCAAGGGCGAGGTGATTGTGGCCCTGCCCCTGGATGTGCTCCGGGTGGCCCTGCCGCTGCTGCTCTATTTCGGGATCATGTTCCTGGCCTCGTTCTGGCTGTCCTGGCGGGCCGGGGCCACCTACGAACAGTCGGCCACCCTGTCCTTCACCGCCGCCTCCAACAATTTCGAGCTGGCCATTGCCGTGGCCGTGGCCGTGTTCGGCCTGGATTCCGGCGAGGCCTTCGCCGCGGTCATCGGCCCCCTGGTCGAGGTGCCGGCGCTTATTGCCCTGGTCGGCGTGGCCTTTCGCCTGCGCCGGCGGTGGTTTCCCCAGGCCGTGAACACCCCGGCCGGCGTCTGCCATGTGTCCTGCCCGTCCCGGCCGTAACCGGATCGCCATGGGCGTTGGCTACAGCAGGAGCATCAGGAAACAGCAAGGAGGATGCCGATGCGCGTACTTTTCATCTGTGTGCACAACAGCGCCCGAAGCCAGATGGCCGAGGCCTATCTGCGGCAAATGAGCGGGGAGGGCGTGACCGTGGAGAGCGCCGGGCTTGACCCCACCGTGGTCAATCCCCTGGTCGTGGCCGTTATGGCCGAAGAGGGCATTGACCTGGCCGGCAAAACGACCCGCAAGGTTTTTGATCTTTTCAAGGAAGGGAAGCTCTATGACTGCGTGGTCACGGTGTGCGAGGAATCCCTCGAAGGCCAGTGTCCGGTGTTCCCCGGCGTGACCCACCGGCTGCATCTGCCCTTCCCCGATCCGGCCGAGGTCACCGGTTCCGAGGAGGAACGGTTGGCTGCCGTGCGCCGCATCCGCGACGCCATCAAGGAACGCATGGCCGAACTGGCCCGGGAACTGGCCTCGGGCGTGTCCCGGCCGCTGGTGGGCTAGACGGCCCGGAGACAATAAACACCCTGGAATGTTTTGTGAAAAAGAACATCCTCTTTCTGTGTACCGGCAACTCCTGTCGCAGCCAGATGGCCGAGGGCTTCACGAGAGCGCTTCAAAGCGACGTCCTGACCGCCTACTCGGCCGGCGTGGAAAAGCATGGACTCAACCCCCGGGCCGTGGCGGTCATGGCCGAGGCCGGGGTGGACATCGCGGGCCAGACGTCCAAGCTCGTGGCCGAACTGCCGGATGTCCCCTTTGACTATGTGGTGACGCTGTGCGGCTCGGCCCACGACCTGTGTCCGTTTTTCCCGGGGCCGGTCAAAAAGGTCCACGTCGGCTTTGAAGACCCGCCGGCCCTGGCCGCCAATGCCGCCACCGAGGAAGAGGCCCTTGGCCACTACCGCCGGGTGCGCGACGCCATCCGCGAGTTTGTGGCCGGATTGCCGGGAAGTTTGGAAGCACCGCCCGCCCCGTAGAAAAAGGCCCCCGGCCCCCCCCAAGGGGTAAGGGGGCGGTGCTGGCGTGGTGGAAGAAAGTTGGGAAAACATCGGGCGGGCCACGCCGGAGATGTACGGCAGCATGGTCAAGAAAGCCCACGACAGCGGCCAAGGCGTCAACGCCTGGCTTCTGGAAGTCGTTGGCGAGGCGATAAGCCACAACCCGCAGTAGCCGTCATCCGGCGATGGTTTCATTCACTGGTCGCGTCAGTTCCCGCACCCCGTCCGGGCCGGCGACGCAGGCCAGGGAAGCCATGCCGATAAACAGGCCGTGGCCGGCGATGCCGGCCCGGGCGTCGAGCACGGCGGCCAGGGCCGCCGGATCAGCCAGGGGACCGAAGGCGCAGTCGAGAATGACATTGCCGCGCTCGGTGCGCATGGGGTCGCCGTCCGGGCGCAGGCGCAGGGCCGGGTTGCCGCCGATTTCCGTGATAAACCCGGTCACCGGGGCCAGAGCCGCGGGCGTGACTTCCACCGGCACGGCATGGCGCGTGCCAAGGCGCGGCGACAGTTTGCCCGCATCCGCCACCAGCACGAAGCGCCGGGCGGCTTGGGCCACGATTTTCTCATAGAGCAGCGCCCCGCCGCCGCCCTTGATGCAGTCCAGATTGCCGTCGATCTCATCCGCCCCGTCAATGCCCAGGTCCAGCACCGGCCAATCGTCCAGGCTCCCCACCGGCAGCCCGTGACGCCGCAAGGCCTCGGCCATGAAATGGGCCGCCGGCACGAACACCGTTCCCGTAAGCTCCCCCCGCCGGAAGCGTTCGGCCAGGGCCGGGACCACGGCCACGGCCGTGGAGCCATGCCCCAGGCCGACCGCCATGCCGGCGACGACCAGGGTGGCGGCATGGGCGGCGGCGGCCTGCTTGAGGCTTTGGGTCTCTGCCGGGGACAAGGTTGCCGCAGTCTCGCGCATGGTGTTCTCCTTGTGTCAGACGCCGTTACGCGGCGAGGGACTCTGGGCGCTTGGTTTGTTCGGAGAGAAGGACCGTCGGTCTCACGTAAGCCGATTTTGACGTTACGACAATCAAAAGCGTTGAAAACGCTTCTGGGTTTCGCTGGGGCTATTTGGCGAATGCGGCCTAGTGGAATCTGGCTACGCGCACAGGAAGTGGCTTGACGTTATGCAAATTTTCGTGTGACCAAATCCATTCAGACATGGAGTCGATGTGAGCGGTTGATGAAGGCGAAGCGCGTAAATGCCGGATGATGTGCTTTCTGAAATTTACTCTTTGTGGCGCCTTTCTAAAGAACGTGCAAAACATGGTATGCGAGGATTAAGTGTGATGAAATGTTCAATTATTCGTAGTATTGTCGTCGTGCTCTGTGTGTTTTTCGCTGCATCTCAAACCTATGCCGGGGAAACACCTCTTGAACAAGCGTATTCGATAGTTAAATCAGTCCAGGATAGGAATAATCCCGCGTCTTCCCAGGCGTTGGATGTTCAGGACACTGCAGCTGTAAATCTCAGCGGCCTTTGGACATCGAGTGCCTACCCAGGTTTGCAGGCAAGAATTGTCGCTGTATCCGGAATGCTGCAGGGTGTTGTGAAGGTCCCTAACCCACTTACCGGTACGGATATTTATCATATAACTGGTGCCACTAATGGTGCAAGTATCGTGCTGATCCATAATGCGCAAGACACGCACAAGATTTTCATAGGCACAATTTCAGGAGGCGTTATAACCGGGACGCTTACAATCTATGACCAGAATATGGCCCAGGTCGGTTCTCCTCTCTCTGGGGTGACACTGGCCAAGGACATTGCGAGTGGCACAAGTATTTCAACCACTCCAATAGCAGGGAAGTGGAAGACAACAGTGCTTTCGATGGCGATGCAGGGCGAGATTGCGATGACATTGATCGATGGCGTAGGGGAGCAGATTGGTCTCTTAAGCGGGAGTCTGAATGTTCCTTTTCAAGAAGGAAAGGCATCTTATCATTTTTCAGGATATTATCGAAATGACGGCGAGATGTTTCTCTGTAATACGACAGCAGATGGCTCGAAATTTCGGACTCTTCTTGGGTATGCCATGCCGGATAAAAGGTCAGTCGTTTCTGGTGTAGAAGAAAATAGTGTTTACTTTGCCAACGCTGCGGTTTTGCTCGGGAAAATGCAGCCTATCGTTGCCCCGATAGTGCTGCTGCAAGATAATTGATACAGAGCGGCTATTACGAACGGGAGCCGCTACTCGCCTCTGGCTGCTGCTTCCGGACAAGGGGAGATGGTTTGGCCTGTCTCCCCCGGTCCTCGCGTTGTCGTCGTGGTTGCTTCATGCCCACGGCGGCGGATTGGGGGAAATGTGACCGTTCTGGCAAGGGACTGTTTGCCTTTTCACGCAGAAGGGTGTTTAAATTCTAACGATGCTCTGCAAAGGCGGCCAAATTTCTTGGTCGCTCTCATGGGCGGCGTTGCCGCGACCGGGCATGTCCCGGGCGGCTGCCAGGAGCGGCGTGCGGCAGACGCCGTCATCAAACGGTCAAACCCTGCTATGAGGCCCGTATGCGACCCGATAATTTGAAAACCCGTATATTTCTTGATGGGGCCGATCCCGAAGAGACCCGGCAGGTCATGGCTTCCCTGGGCTTTCTTGACGGCCAAACCACCAACCCGAGCCTTTTGGCCAAAAATCCCGAAGCCGAGGCCCACAAGGTTGCTGGCAACAAATTCAGCAGCACGGCTATTTACGATTTTTACAAGACCCTGTGCCAGGAACTTTCGGCCCTGTTGCCCAAAGGGTCCATCTCCATCGAGGTCTACGCCGACGCCGGGACCACGGTGGAGGAGATGCTGACCCAGGCCCGGACGTTTGATACCTGGATTCCAAACGCCCATATCAAACTGCCGACCACTGCCGCCGGCCTGGCCGCTGCGGCCGTGCTTACCGGCGAGGGCCGGCGCGTCAACATGACCCTGGTCTTTAGCCAGGCCCAGGCCGCCGCCGTCTATGCCGCCACCCGGGGAGCCGGGCCGGGCGACGTGTTCCTGTCGCCCTTTATCGGCCGCCTCGACGACCGGGGCGAAAACGGCATGGATCTCATCAAAAACATTCTGGCCATGTACGCCCCAAGCGACGGCCATGTCCAAGTGCTCACCGCCAGCGTGCGTTCCATGGAACATTTCATGTGCGCCCTGGCCCTTGGCAGTGATCTCATCACCGCGCCGGCCAAGGTGCTTCTGGCCTGGGCCGAAGCCGGCAAGCCCCTGCCCGGGAAAAACTACGTCTACAATGCCAAGGGGCTGACCCCCATTCCTGACGAGGCGTTGACGCTGGCCAAGTCCTGGCAGGACTACCCCATCGGCCATCCCCTGACCGATGCCGGTCTGACCAAGTTTGCCGCCGACTGGAATTCGCTCATCGACATGACGTCCTGATCATCGCCCGGGGTGATGCAGAAACGGCCCGCCGCGAAAGCAGCGGGCCGTTTGCATTGAGGCGCGCAGAAAACCTGAAACTACTGGATGTTGCCGCGACAGCCGGTGGTTTCAGGGCGTTGCGCTCGTCTTTGCATTGACAAACCATGGTTGCGGGTCCACTTTTACAGTAGTACTGAGACGCACCGAGGGTAGTGTCCGGGCGAAGGAGCCACCATGGTGTCGGCACGGGTCATGATTGTTGAAGACGAAGTGATTACGGCCATGGCCACCGGGGCCATGCTCAAACGGCTTGGGCATGTGGTTCTGGCTGCCGTGGGTTCGGGCCAGGATGCCCTGGACGCTTTTCGCCGCCAACGCCCCGATATTGTTTTGATGGATATCCGCCTCGACGGTGATCTCGACGGCATTGAGACGGCCAAGATCCTGCGCCGCGACAGCGATGTGCCGGTGGTGTTCGTTTCCGCCTTTGTCGACGACACCACCCGCACCCGGGCCGCCGAGGCCGGGTCCTTCGCCTTTATGCCAAAGCCGCTGGACGAATACGAGTTGCGGGAGATGCTCACCCGCCTGTTGCCGGCAGGGGACCATTGACCGGAGCCGGATTTGCCGCCTACGGCCTGGATGGCGATTTTACCGCCGCCTTCCTGGCCGCCCGTCGCCTGGCCGACCTGGCCGAGCGCGACCCCGCCGCCATGGACCCGGACGCCGTGTCCGCCCTGGAAACGCTGCTCACCCGAAATGACCATGCCCGCCAGACCCAGGCCCGCATCCTCTACCGCGATGCCGCCGGGGCGCTGGTGGCGCTTTTGGCCAAGGGACCGCCGGCCCTGGCTGCGGCCTCGCGTCAGGCCCTGACCACGGCCCTGGCCACGCCGGGAAAGCCCCGGATGGCCACGGCCGAGGCCGTGGGGGCATTGCCGCTGGCCGGCCTGGGCGGACCGGCCGTGGCCATTCCCGAACCCGTGGCCGCCACAACCTCGTTTGCCGCGCTGCTGGCCGCAGCCGACGCCGTGCCCGGGGCGGCGGTGCGCCCGGCCGGACGCAGCCTGTACGCGCCAACCACCCGACCGGACACCGTGCTGGTGGTCAAGCGCCTGCGCAACGGCGAATCCCCCCTGGGTCTGGCCCGGGAGGCGGCCTGGATGGCCTATCTGGCCGACGTTGCCTTTCCCGTGCCCTGCCATGTGCCAATCCCGCTTTCCCCGGCCGGCGCGCCGCTGTGGGACATCCCCGACACGCCCTGCCCGCTGCCCGGCCTCGATCCCCGGGGGCGCTGTCTGGCCTATCTGGCCCACACCGACTATTTCGCCTATCCCAACACGCCGCCCACCCAGGGCGGCCCGGACGGCCCGGCCTTTGCCGCGACCATGGGCCGGGCGGCCTTTCTCCTGGGCTGGCTGGCCGGGCGGGGGGTGGTGCATGAAGCGGCCATTCCGCTTTTCCACAACCGGGTGCAGCAGGGGCGGCGCGAGGACGGCGGACTCTATGACTGGCGGCTGCCGGGCCGGCTCGACCGCTGGCTTTTTAGCGCCCTGCATCCCAATTTCGGCCGGTCAGGGCTGCGCGATTTCGAACATTTCGCCTCGCTTGGCGACCGGCCGGTCCGGCTCTACCGCCAGATGGGCGACCATCTCCTGAGCCTTTTTCTGGTGGCCGGGAGCTATTTCCGGATGCGCGACCCGGCCCTGGTCGGCCAGGGGCCGGACGGCGCGCCGGTCGATGCCCGCCACCTGTTCGACGAAGCCCTGCTGGCCCGGGTGCTGGCCGATGTCGTGGCCCGCTACCAGGAAGGGTTCGTGGGGGAGGCCCCGGCCCACCCGCCCTTTGACGCGCCCGCCCTGGCCCGGCGCATGGTGGAGGAAATGGGCGTTGACCGCCACATGACGGAGTTGCTGCGGCTGGATGATCAGGCGGCCATGACCGATGCGGCCTTTCAGGAATTTTTGCTGTCCCGGGGCATGGCCGCCGCAGCCGTGGCCGGGCTGCGCCGGGGCGAGGCCGAGGTGGCCATTGCCACCGGGCCGCACCTGGGGGCTTTTAACAACCGCACCAGCCTGCCCGAACTCAATGAAACGACCGCCGCCGCCGTGGCCGCCTGTCTGGCCGCCCGGCACGACCGCGACCGGGCTTATATCGAGGGTGTTTCGGATTTTAAAATTTCGACCTGAAGAACTTTTAGATGAGAAGAAGGATGTTCTGTATGTGTTATAAAGGGAATTTTAGTTTTGAATAGAGTTTGATTGCGGAGTTATTGATCTACTAGCGCCGTGGATAGCATTCATATGAATAAAAAACTACTAAAAGTGCAGTTATTTGCACATGGGGTGCAAGCTTATCGGAATTATAGTGGGAGCAACGGTGAATATTACTGTTGCCCTGTCTGTGGTGATTTTTTTTCAGAAATTGATTTGGAAAATAGCCGGTTAACATTAGAGCATGTGCCACCATCGTCGCAGGGAGGGAAAGGTATCGCTCTTACATGCTCTTCGTGTAATAATAACGCAGGACATAGTATTGATGCAGAAGTGGCAAATCGTGAAGATGTTTTGAAAGCTTCTGCGCTAATAACTCGACAGGGCAAGTTTGATGGTGATGTTGCGTTGAATTTTGGAGAAGAAAATCATAAGCCACTTAATTTTCGTCTTGTCGTAGAAGAACAGAAAGTGCGGTTTTATCTCAAGCAAAAGAGCAATCACCCAAATGCCAGAGGTGTAGTCGAAAGTTTTTTTAAGGAACACAATAAAAAGCCATGTGGTAATACTTCGTCGATAAAATTTTCTACAAGGCGTAGGTATAGATCAAGATTTGCAAACATAGGGTATCTCAAATCAGCATTTCTTGTTTGTTTTGCAGCTTTTGGATATACATACGCTTTTGATAAAAATCTCGAAATAATCCGGAGGCAAATTATTTGCCCTAATGAAAAAATTTTGGAAGGCTACATCATTCGGTCCGAAGTTGATTTTTTTGAGAAAAGAACTTTATTGTTTTTAGAAAATCCAACAAATGCTTTTGCGGTTTTACTTAATGATACCGCCGTCGTTTTGCCATTACCATCATTTGTCGACAATGTTGATATTTATGATTTTCTAGTGTCTACTTATGCGACAACATCAAAGATTGATTTCTCTGGAGTAAGATTAGAATGGCCAACATCGTTATCGCTCAGATGGGACTTTGAAAGAAGACCGTAATCAGCCAAGGAAGTTTATTGATAATTATGGATTTAAAGTATTCTGTAAAGCAAGGAGCGCCTTATGCACTTCTGCATGGAGCAAACATCCCTATCCTGAATCCATGTATTTAGAAGAAGTTGTTGGTAAAAGTAGTTATGTTGATAGGCTATCTGAATTATGCTTTGCCCTTGGGGGGGGCTGTGCGCAAAAAGAACGAGTAGTCATCGGCTGTGGCCATCAGTTGGACCCTTGGGACCAATCCAGGCTAATCCGGAATGATGACGATGCACAGGCCGGGGAGGGCGCTTAGGCGGCTGAGGTCCAGGTCGTGGGCCAGGGAGGCCGGCACGAACACCGTCCCGGTAAATCCTTGTTCCACCGCCTGCCACAGCTGGTCTTCCCGGGCGACCGTCGTGACCTCGCCGGGGCACATGAGAAAGCGTCGGGCCATGCGCCGTCCGCCGTCGGCGGCATAGACCAGGCACGGCCGGACATCGTGCTCGTCCGGCCCCTCCAGCAGATTCTGCACCGCCGCCAGCAGGGCGTCCTGGTCCACGGGTTTGACCATGGCCGCATCCGCGCCGCTGGCCTCGCGCTCGCGGCCCGAGGCCACGGTCACCACCATGATCGGAATATCGCGGGTTGCCGGGTCGGCCCGCAGTCGCCGGATGGCTTCGCTGCCGTCCATGCCGGGCATGTGCAGGTCCATGGTGATGCAGCCGGGCTGCCAGACGGCGGCGACGCGCAAGGCCTCGATGCCGTTTCGGGCCGTGGCCACGGCGTAGCCGGCCTCGGCCAGCACGGTTTCCAGATAGCGGCGCACCGCATCGTCGTCGTCGACAACCAGGATGCGCTGTCCTGGTCCGGGAACGTCGGCAGGGGGCGGCGGGGTGAGGGGG
Organism: Desulfovibrio sp. TomC; assembly: GCF_000801335.2. NCBI lineage: Bacteria > Pseudomonadati > Thermodesulfobacteriota > Desulfovibrionia > Desulfovibrionales > Desulfovibrionaceae > Desulfovibrio > Desulfovibrio sp. TomC. Next base: position 99,604 of record NZ_JSEH01000012.1, on the reverse strand, counting down.
CAGGCGCTGGCGATGGTCGCTCCGGCCAGGGCCGGCAGGGTGAACAGGAAGGTGCTGCCCTGGCCCGGGACGCTCTCGGCCCAGATGCGCCCGCCGTGACGTTCGACGATCTGGCGGCAGATGGGCAGGCCAAGGCCGGTGCCCTTGGGCTTTTCGGTCAGGGTGTCGCCGGCCTGTTTGAATTTTTCAAAAATCGGTTCCAGGTCGGCCGCAGCGAGGCCCGGTCCGGTATCGCGGACCGACACCAGGATGTCTTCGCCCCTGCGTCTGGCCGACAGGTTTACCGAGCCGTATTCGGTGAATTTGACGGCATTGCCGATGAGGTTCAGCAACACCTGGACCAGCCGGTCGCGGTCGCCGAGCACGGCGGGCAGGTCGGCCGGGATGTCGGCGGTCAGGGTCAGGCCCTTGCGTTCGGCCAGGGGGGCGGTGGCCCGCAGCACATGGTCGCCCACGGCGGCCAGGGACACGGTTTCCATATCCCACTCGCACCGGCCGGACTCCATCTTGGCGATGTCGAGCACGTCGTCGACGAGTTCGGTCAGCCGTTCGCCCTCGGCCACGATGATGTCGAGGTTTTCGCGGATCTGCTGCGCCCCGCGCACCAGTCGGGCATTTTCGGGCGGCAGGGCCGGGGCCACGAGTTCGACGAACTTGCGCCGGATGATCTTGGTAAAGCCCAGCACCGAGGTCAGCGGCGTGCGCAGTTCGTGGGAGACGGTGGAGATGAATTCGGTCTTCATCCGGTCCACTTCTTTTTCCACGGAAATGTCGCGGACCAGGATGATGACGGCGGCCCGGTCCTCGCCAGGCAGGGTGAACGAGGTGGCCACAGCCTTGCCTGTGCCGCCGTCCGCCAGCCGGACCTCGTCGTCGGCCCGGCCGGCTCCGCTGCGGGAGGCCTCAACCAGGGCGGCCATGGTTTCGGGAAAGACCTCGCCCACGGCCCGGCCGGCCGGGTCGGCGCCGTCGAGGCCGAACATGGCCAGCAGGGCCGGGTTGTGCAGGGTGATGCGGCCGGCCGCGTCAACCACGAGCAGGCCGTCGGCCAGATTGTCGATGATGGCCTGAATGTGGGCCAGGGAATCCTTCAGTTCGCGGGTGGTGTCGGCCACGGCCTGCTTGAGGTCGGACACCAGCTCCGAAAGCTGGCCGGCCATGGAGGTCATGGCCCGGGCCAGGACGCCCACCTCGTCGTCGCCGGTGGGCGGCGGGGTGGCGGTGAAGTCATGGTCGCGGATTTTGACGGCATACTCGGCCAGGGCGGCCAGGGGCCGGGCAATGCCCATGATCAGGGCGTAGAAAATGGCCACGGCCACGGCGAACATGGCCAGCATGAGGATTTCCTGGCGTATCACCGCCTCGCGCATGACCCGCCAGATGCCGGCCTTGTCCATGCCGACGCTGACCTGCCCGACCTCGCCGGCCAGGATCGGGGCGGTCACCTGGATGTAATCCCCCTGGTCGGGAATGACGGCGTCGTCCACGGACAGGCCCTGCTCGTGGCCGACCGTCACCACCGGGATGCTCCGCGGCATGGTGGGGATGAAGGTATGGGCGGCCACCCGGCCGAGCCGGTCCACCACAAAGACGTAACCAACGCCGTCGATATGCAGGAATTCGTCGATCATGGCCTGGACCGAGGCCGCGTCGCCGCCAACCAGGGCGTCGGGGCTGGCAGCGGCAATGGCCATGGCAATGGCCCGGCCCTTGGTGACGTATTCGTCGGTGAGATGGCGGTGGAGCAGCCAGGCCGAGAGCAGGGCCGTGGCATTGGCCGACACGCCGAAGACCAGGACAATTGCCAACAGGGTTTTGCGGAAAATACGGGGCACGGCTAGTCCTCAACCGTCGCCAGGGTAATGCGAAGGGGCATAAGCCGGGTTCCTTCGGCAGTCGACAGATAGACCACGTCCAGGGCCTGATGGGCCTGATTGGCGAGGGAGACCGGCCGGCCGATGCCGAGGTCGACCTGACCGATGGCGGCGGCCGCCTGATCGAGGCCGGTGCGGTCCCCGGGATCGGGCATGGCCCCCAGAACGGCCAGCAGGAGCCGGGCATTTAAGTAGCCTTCAAAGCCCACGGAGCTGCCTTCCCGGGTGGTCTGCTCCCCCCAGCCGCCCGGCGGCGGGAGGCGGTCCCCCAGGTCGACCAGGGCCTGGCGGTACTCCCGGGCCGCCGGCAGGGAGTCGTCGCGCCAGTCCGGGGTGACCTGGGACAAGACGAGGTTGCGTTCCAGGTCGAGCCCCTGGGCGACGCCTTCGTCGGCCAGGGCGCGCAGCAGGATATCGCCGCCGGCAAAGGACACGACGCCGACTGTGGCGGTCAGGCCGGCCCGGCGGACGTCGCGGATGAAGGCCGTACAGGCCGGTCCGGCCCCCACGAGCAAAATGGCCTGGGGAGTGCAGGCGGCCAGGACCCGGGCCTGGGGCAGCATGTCCTCGGCCGTGGCGGCGGTCCGGACAAAGGTGGCCTCGCCGCAAAGCGACAGCCCCCGCCGGGCCAAGGCCCGGCGGGCGCCGTCCCAGCCGCTGCGGCCAAAGGCGTCGGCCTGATGGCAGATGGCGATGCGGGTCAGGCCCTGGCTGGTGAAGTAGGCCACCAGTGACTCGATTTCCTGGCGGTAGGAGGCCCGCAGATTATAGGTATAGCGGACATAGGGCGGCATCCGCGCGGCCTCCAGGCCGGAGACCGGAAAAAACAGTCGTGCGCCCTGGTCGGCGTAGGCCCGCAGCACCGGCAGCACCCGACTGACCGTTGGGGTGCCGAGTTGGGAAAAAAGGGCCAGGACCTTGTCGCGGGTGAGGAAGCGGACGGTATTTTCAATGGCCGGTCCGGGTTCGTAGCCGTCGTCGGCCACCCGCAGCTCCACGGGCCGATCGCCCGGGCCGCCCTGGCGGTTGTGCTGGTCAAAGCAGGCCACGGCCCCCCGGTACACCTCCACGGCCATGGCCCGGGTCGGCCCGGAAAATCCTGCGGTCATGCCCAGACGGACGGCGTCAGGGGTCGTGCCCGCCGACACAATCCCTCCGACCGCCAGCAGCAGCGCCGCAACGGCGACCTGCAAAGCCAGATGTAACCTGCCCGCCATGATTCCCTTGCCTTTCGCGCCAAAAGGATGCGGTGTACGGAATTTGAGAGGTGTGACACGTTAGGTCGTTTTGGGAAATGCGTCAAACCGACAGCCCGTTGCATCATGCCTGGATGCGGGCCTGACAGGCGGGATTGCGCTTTCGGATGAGGAGTGTCACACAATCGTCACGCATCATTCATCGCCACGTCAAGGCGGCGTGTTCTTTCAGGCATCGAAAACCTCGAGGTGGCTCAATGTCCAAGGATTCCATCCTGATTGTTGAAGATGACGAAGACATCGTCGAACTGCTCGCCTTTAACCTGCAAAGCGCCGGTTTTGCCACGGAAACGGCAAGAGACGGGTATGAAGCCCTGGCCAAGGCCCGTCGCACGCCGCCGGCCGGCATCATTCTCGACCTCATGCTGCCCGGGCTTGACGGTTTCGAGGTCTGCAAGGAACTCAAGCGCGATTCCAAAACTGCCGGAGCGCCGATCATCATGCTGACGGCCCGGGGCGAGGAAGTGGACCGGATCGTTGGCCTGGAACTCGGGGCCGACGACTACGTGGTCAAACCCTTTTCCCCGCGCGAACTGATCCTGCGCCTGCGGGCGGTGCTCAAACGCCACGCTCCGGAACCGGAAAAACGGCAGGTGCTGGCCCGCGACGGCCTGTCGGTCGATCTGGCCGCCCACCGGGTCAGCCTGGACGGCGAGGAAGTGGCCCTGACCGCCACCGAGTTCCGGCTGTTGGCCGAACTGTTCCAGAGCGCCGGACGGGTGCTCACCCGCGACCGCCTGCTCAATTCCGTCTGGGGCTACGAATTCGAAGGCTACGCCCGCACCGTGGACACGCACATCCGCCGGCTGCGCCAAAAACTCGGCCATTTCTGCGACATGATCGAAACGGTCCGGGGCGTGGGCTACCGGTTCAAGGAGTAGCCCGTGGCCGGTTCCGCCACTTTGGGGCTTCGGGCTGCCGGCGTCTGCGTGGCGGTGACCGCCCTGGCCTTTGTTGCTGCGCAGTTCGTGCCCGAGGCTGCCGGCCGCGCCGAGCGCCTGACCTTCCAGGCCGGGGTCCTGGTCCTGGCCGGAGCCGTGTTCTGGTTCTTTACCCGCCGTCTGGCCCGCTCCCTGGCCGAGGTCATTGCCGTGGCCCGGGCCATCGGCAGCGGCGACTATCGCCGGCGGCTGCATCTCTCCCCGGGCGGCGAGTTTGCCGAACTGGCCGAGGCCGTCAATCAGATGGCCCGGGGCATCGAAGCCAACATTTCCACCATCACCGACCAGAAAACCCAGCTGCAGGCCATCCTGGACGGGATGCGCGAGGCGGTCATGGTGCTCGACGCGGCCGGCCGGGTGCGTTCGGCCAATCCGGCCCTGGGGCGCATCGCCCCCGCGGTCGGTTCGCCGCTCGGCCGGCGTCCAATCGAGGTGATCCCCAGCCCGGAACTGCAGATGACCTGCGACCGGCTGCTGGCCGACGAGGAGGGGCCGGTCGAGGGGACCGGGGCCGTGACGCTCGAAGCCCAGCTCGGACCGGGGCGGTTTTACGAGGTGTCGCTGGTGCGTCTGGGCATCGGCGGGACGCCGGCCGAGGCCGGGGTGGTCATGGTGTTTCACGACGTCTCGGAAACCCGCAAACTCTCCCGGGTGCGCCGGGATTTTGCCGCCAACGTCACCCACGAGTTGCGCACGCCCCTGACCTCGATCAAGGGCTATGCCGAGACGGTGCTCGCCGCCGCGCCGGAACTGGCCCCGGAAAAGCGCCGATTCCTGGACGTGATTCTCAAAAACGCCAATCACATGTCCAAGATGGTGGATGACATTTTAAACCTGGCCCGGCTGGAAGACGGCCAGGACGTCTCGCCCGACGCCCGGGCCGAGGCCGGGGCCGCCCTGGCCGACGCCATCCGGGAATGCGAACCCCAGGCCCAGGCCCGCCGGCTGGTCCTTGACCGCCAGCTCCCCGAAGGCGGCCTGGCGGTTGCCTGCGACAGCGGTCAGTTGAGCCAAGTCTGGCGCAATCTGCTGGAAAACGCTATCCGGTTCAGTCCCGAGGGCTCGCGCATCGTCATGACCGCCGCGGTCGATCCCGGCCGGGGGCTGGCCACCTTGGCCGTACTCGACCAGGGGCCGGGCATTCCCCCGGAGGAGCGCCAGCGCGTCTTTGAACGGTTTTACCGGGTGGAGCGCCACCGTTCCAAAACACCCGGCAGCACCGGGCTTGGTCTGGCCATTGTCAAACATATCGTGGAGCGCCACGGCGGCCGGGTCTGGGTCGAGCGCGGCCGGGGCGAAATGAGCGGCGCGGCCTTCTATTTTTCCCTGCCCCTGGCCCGGCCGGCCAACCCGGCCGTCCCTGGGCCTGAGACAGCAACCGAGGTCCGTTCCGGACCGCCTGCGCAATCGTCATGAAACGGCCATGCCGTACGGGCACCCTGGCCCACGACGACACAGCCCGCCGCACCGTCCGCCACAGCGGCAGCACAAGAGGAAAAGCCCCATGTCCGATACCGTGAAAATGGTCGCCAGCAATCTGAATTTCTATTACGGCCGCTTCAAGGCGTTGCAAGACATCAACCTGACCATCTTCCAGAATCAGGTAACGGCCCTGATCGGTCCTTCGGGCTGCGGCAAATCCACTTTTTTGCGCTGCCTCAACCGCATGAACGACCTCATTCCCGGCACCCGGGTCGAGGGACAGCTGTTGCTTGACAGCCAGGACATCTACGCCCCAAGCCTGGATGTGGTGGAGCTGCGCCGCCGGGTGGGCATGGTCTTTCAGAAGCCCAACCCGTTTCCCAAAACCATTTTCGAGAACGTGGCTTATGGCCTGCGGGTGGGCGGCGCGCGCGACAACACCTTTATTTCCCAACAGGTGGAAAAAAGTCTCAAGGGCGCAGCCCTGTTTGACGAGGTCAAAGACCGCCTTCACGACTCGGCTCTCGGCCTGTCCGGCGGCCAACAGCAGCGGCTGTGCATCGCCCGGGCTTTGGCCATCGAACCCGATGTCCTGCTCATGGACGAACCGGCCTCGGCCCTTGACCCCATCGCCACCCAGAAGATCGAGGAACTCGTCCACGAGCTGAAAAAACGCTTCACCATCATCATCGTCACCCACTCCATGCAGCAGGCTGCCCGCGTTTCCGACCGCACCGCCTTTTTCTACATGGGCCGCCTTATTGAAGAGGACGCCACGGAAACCATCTTCACCCGTCCGGCCCAGAAACAGACCGAGGACTACATCACCGGCCGTTTCGGCTGATGCCCGGGACCGATGGAACAGAGGGGGCGGCAGGGCGATGTGCCTGCCGCCCCCTTTGATTTCCTGTTAAAATTGGATACACCGTGAAGTCTCTTGCCCGGGAGACGGGTTGTTGTTTCTTGCCGCCCCCGCGCCGCATCTCCAACAAAGGACGCACCGGCATGCGGTTTCCGTTTTTTCCCGTCAAAATCGGCCTGGCCATTTGTCTGCCGGCCATCGCCGCCTTGCTGCTCGGTCTTTTCGCGGTATCCCGTCTGGACGGGCTGGCCGGCCGGTCCCGTTCCCTGGAAACAGCCCGCCTGCCCCGGGCCGATCTGGCCGTTTCCGTGGAACGCCGGCTGCTCCTGGCTGCCCAGGCCATCCGGGGCTATGCCCTGTCCGGCGAACGCGACGCCCTGGAGCGGGCCAAGAAGGAACTGGCCCAGGCCGCCGACGCCCTGCACGCCGCCAAAGAGGCCGCCACTCGCCCGGGGATGGAGGGGCTGGCCGCCGAGGCCCAGAAAATCGGTTTTTTTCTCGACAGCTATAAAAAAGCCGCTGAGTCGGCCGTGTCCGCCAATGACCGGGTGGCCCAGGCCCGCACCGAACTGACCACGGCCCAGGACGGCTACGCCGCCGCCGTGGCCGCCTATATCGAGTTCAAGACGGCCCAGTGGGACAAGGAGCTGGCCGCCAAATATCCCCAGCCCGAACCGCTGCGCCTGCATGCCAAACGTCTCAAGACCGCCCAGGCTGCCCAGGACGCCGGGCGGGACGTCCGGTTGGCCGCCGAGAGCGCCAAGGCCGAACGCGACCCCGCGCGTCTGTCCCAGGCCCTGGCCCGCTACGACGAGGCCGAAGGAGCCTTGCGCGACATCAAGGCCGGCAGCGACGACGAGACCAAGCGTCTCGCCCCGGTCTTCGCCGCCCTGGCCGCCTGCCGGCAGGCGGCTTCAGTCCTGCTGTCGGACTGGGAAGCCCTGCGGGCCACCGGCCGCCAGATCATCGAGGCCGAGCGGGCCGCCCTGGCCGCCGGGACGGAACTGGGCGGCGCGACCCTGGCCGAGGCTGCGGCCGACGCCTCGGGGCTGGCCGATTCCCTGAATGGCTCCCGGCTGGCTCTGGCGGGCGCGGCCTGGGGCATCTTTGTCCTTGGCGTCGTTTTTGCCGTGGCCATGGCCCTGGCGCTGGGCGGCCCGGTGCGGCGCTGCGCCTTTTTCGCCCGGGACCTGAGCGTCGGGCGCATGACCGGGACGCTGCCCGTGGGCGGCCACGACGAGGTGGCCGCCCTGGCCGGCAGCCTCAGGGAAATGGCCCGACGCATCGGCAAGCGTCTGGCCCGGTAGGGCGGCGGTCCCATGCGCCGCCGCATCCTCTGGCTGGCCGTTTCGGCCTTGCTCTGGGCCGGGAGTCCCTCTCTCGCCGCCAAGGCCCCGGAATTCCGTGGCATGCCCTTTGGCACGGCCCTGGCCGACCTCCCCGGCCTCGTCCTGGTGTCCGATTTCGGCGATGTGGCCTTGTACCGCCGTGAAGCCGAGAAGCCGGTCCTTGGCGACGCCTGCGCCACGACCGTGCGCTACGGGTTTTCCCGGGGGATGTTTTTTTTCGTGCGCATGACCCTGGAGGATTGCGACGGGCTGGCCCCGCTCATTGCCGCCTATGATGCCAAATACGGCCTGCCGGCCCGGGAAGGCGCGCCGGGCGTCGTCCGTCTGGTCTGGCGGCAGCCGACGCTGACGGTCAGCCTGTCCCACTTTGCCCGGGACGGGAAAACCGTGGTGGATTACGTCTATCTGCCCGAGCTGAGCCACGACGAGCGCGAAACCTGGCAAAGCACCGAGGACATCCGCGCCCGGGGGCCAATCGGGTTTCGCGGCATCCGCTTCGGCCGCGACCGGGCCAGTCTGCCCGACATGACCGAGGCCTACCGCGAAGGGGCCGCCGTCTATTATCGCCGCGCCAACGAACGCCTGGAACTGGGCGAAACCCGCTTGGGCGACATCCTCTACGGCTTTTACCAGGGGAAATTTTTCGCCGTCCTCATGCGGGCCGAGGCCACGGCCGATTTTGAGTCCCTGCGCCAGGCCTATGCCGCCAAGTACGGGCCGCCCCGGGCCATCCCCGCCACCTTGGAAGAAGAACTCGTCTGGAGCTGGCCCAAGGCCCAGATCGCCCTGTCCCGGGATACGGCTGCGGGCGGGCTGGCCATCCGCTACGCCGACGCAGCCCTCTTGGCCAAGGTCGTGGCCGCCGAGGCCGCCTCGGGCGCGCCGCCCTCGCTCTCGGGCGGTCTGCGGATTTTCTCCAAGGGCGACCCGCCGCGCTCCTTTCGCGGGGCCGCCTTCGGCTCCCCGGAAGGGACCCTGCCGACCGGCGAATACCTCTTTGGCCATCGGGGCCGGCGCTATTACCGCCGGGCCGACGAACGCCTCACCCTGGGCGACATCCCGCTTGTCAGCGTGGTGTACGCCTACGACGGCGGCAAGCTGGCCGGCGTGGCCCTGACCATCGCCCCGGTCGGCAATGATCCCGGGGCCGACTATGCCCGGGTGCTTGACGCCTACACCGCCAAATACGGGCCGTCCGTGGTGCGCCCGGACGAGGCCGGCAACCGGATGCACCTGTGGTCCTGGCCCGGGCTGTCCCTGGCCCTGGTGCGCCCGGTCCAGGGACCCATGGAGGTCCACTACGTCGATGCCTCCCTCTTGCGACGCCGGGAGGCCGCCCTGGCCGATCGAGCCCTCGACGCCCTGGACCACAAGATCTTTCTTCCCCCCGACGCCGGGGAAAACCGCATTGAACGAACCACCGGACAGGAGTGACAGCATGGACCGCGCCCTTTGCATCCACGGCCATTTTTACCAGCCGCCCCGCGAAGACCCCTGGCTCGGCCGCATCCTGCCCGAGGGCAGCGCCGCCCCGAGCATCCATTGGAACGAGCGCATCTGCCGCGAATCGTATGCCCCGCTGGCCCGGGCCAGACGCCAGAACGGCGAGGGGCGTATCGCCGAACTCGTCAATTGCTACAGCCTCATGAGCTTTAACGCCGGCCCCACGCTCATGTCCTGGATGGCCCGCTCGGCCCCGGACACCTACGCCCGCATCCTGGAAGCCGATCGCGCCAGTCTGGCCCGCCTGGGCCACGGCAACGCCCTGGCCCAGATCTACCACCACGTCATCATGCCCCTGGCCACGGCCCGGGACAAAACCCTGGAAGTCCGCTGGGCCGTGGACGACTTCGCCGCCCGCTTCAACCGCGCCCCCGAAGGCATGTGGCTGTCGGAAACCGCCGTCGATACCCCGACCCTGGAAGCCCTGGCCGAGGCCGGCATCCTCTTTACCATCCTGGCCCCGTCCCAGGCCATTGCCGTCAGCGACGACGCCAGGAATTGGCGCGACGTGGACGCCGGTTCCCTGGACATCCGCCAGCCCTACGCCGTCCACCTGCCCTCCGGGCGCAGCATCGCCGTCTTTTTTTACCACGGCCCCCTGTCCCAGGCCGTGGCCTTCGACCATCTGCTGGCCGACGGCGAACAGTTCTTTACCCGCCTCTCCAGCGCGGCCGGCCAGGGCCTGCTCTCCCTGGCCACCGACGGCGAGACCTACGGCCATCACTTCAAATTCGGCGAAATGGCCCTGGCCTATGTCCTCGATCAGGCCAAATCCGGCCGCGACGGCCTGACGTTGACCAACTACGCCGCCTATCTGGCCGCCAATCCGCCCCGCCAATACGTGCGCATCCGCGAAGCCTCGGCCTGGAGCTGCGCCCACGGCGTTGAACGCTGGCGCTCGGACTGCGGCTGCACCGCCGGCGACCACGGCGGCAGCTATAACCAACGCTGGCGCGCGCCCCTGCGAAACGCCCTGAACCTCCTCAAATCCCGTCTGGACGCCCACTATGACGTAACGGCCGCCCCTCTTTTTAACGATGCTGAAAAGGCCCTGGTCGCCTACGGCGGCGTCCTGGCCGGTACGGTCACCACCGAAGCCTTTGAAAACGTCCATATGGCCCCCAAAACCAGCCCGGCCGGGCGGGGCACGGCCTGGAAACTCCTGTCCATGCAGGCCTGGGGCCTGGCTTCGTTTGCCAGTTGCGCCTGGTTTTTTGACGAAATATCCCGCCTGGAACCGGTCAACGCCCTGACCTTTGCCCTGCGCGCCGCCGAACTGGCCCGCACCACCGGCATGGCCGATCCCGAAGCCGAGGTCACCGCCGTCCTGGCCGAGGCCGTCTCCAACGAACCGGCCATGGGCACCGGCCGCGACATCTGGGACAACCTCGCCAAGCCCCGGCGCGAAACCCCCAAATCCCTCATCACCCAGGCCCTTATTACCCTGGCCCTGGAAAACCGGCTCCCGGCCGGCGGCCACGACGCCACCGTCGTCTGGCCCGGCGTGGACGTCGCCATCCGCCTCGAAGACGCCACCGGCCAAACCACCTCCGGCGCCGCCTCCATCCTCTATCGCCTGGAAACCGCCGCCGACGTCTTCGCCCTGACCTACACCCCGGCAACCGTCGCCGATCCCTTCCAGGGCTGCGCCAGCATCCAGCCCGCAACAGGCGGCCCGGAAGAAGGCTTCAACTTCCAAGCCGTCGGCCTGCCCGTCAACAAACGCCAGGCCCTGGCCGATATCTTCACCCGCTACGCCGAAGCCCTCTTCTTCGCCAACAATCTGGCCCAGGCCGCCATTGCCAGGTCCCTGGTCACCGAACGCCAGGAAGCCCAAAATACCGTCAATCTCGCGCCACTCCTCCTGCCTTTGTGGCCGGGACTCATCTGGCACGAAGTCTTCGAACTGCCGCTGCCCGAAAAACGCCGCGAACTCCTGCACCTGTTCCTCAAACAGACCGGCCGCGACTCCCCGGTCAAAGCCGCCCTGGAAGCCCGTCTGGCCGCCGAAACCGCCCGGCTCATCAGCCGCCCGGACCCGGACTGGCAACTGCTCGCCCGCCTCATCAAGCACGCCGCCGACCTGGACCTGCACCCCGACTGGTGGGCCGCCCAGAACGCCCTGTGGGAACGCCGGCCGTTTACCGGCAGCGCCCGGGAACTGGCGACGGCACTCGGGTTTGCGGTCTAGGCGAAAGCGAAGAGAATCGGGGCTTTGCCCCGAACCCCACCGGGGGGATGATCCCCCCGGACCCCTGCGATGGGGGGTGGGTAAGCGGATGGGGCAGGTGTGGTGCGTGGCGGCGTGAGAGAATGGGGTCTGGGATTTGGCTGGCGGTCCCGGCCGGAAGCCGCCCGGAACCGCCAGCCAAATCCCAGACCCCAACTCGCCAGCGTCCGGGCCGGTTTAGCGCGATCAAAGCCTCGCGCTAAACCGGCCCGGACGCATTTCCGAAATATGGGCAGAAGGGCATTTTTTTGAAAGCGGACGCTTTTTAAAAAATGCTGCGTGTCATCCCGTTGGTTTTACGGTCTTTCCCGGGCGAACCGGTGGGTTGGAATCGGGGCCACCGTGCTCCCCGCGCTTCGCGGGGAGTGTCGGCGGCCCCGATTCCAACCCACCATGCGGCAAAGCCGCCAAGCGTTCCCGCGCCAACAGTCTTCCCGCACTTCCATGCACGCCTCAGTTCGTTACCCCGTCCAAACCCTGCGCCCCCATCCGGGGGTCCGGGGGGCCGTGCCCCCCGGCGGGTCCAGGGCAGCGCCCTGGCAGGGTCCGGGACAGCGTCCCGGTGGGGTCTGGGGCAACGCCCCAGTTTCTTCTTCTTTTCATGCTACTGCGCGACGGCGATGCGCCCGTCCAGTTCCAACCGCAACGGATTATTCTGGCCGAGCCATGTCGCTATGAGATCGGCCACGGCCATGCCGTCGGCTTCGACGTCGCGGCCGTTTTTACCGAACATGGCATAGCCGTCGCCGCCTCGAAAGAGGAAGTCGCTGACGGCCAGGCGGTAGTCGGCGTTTGGGTTGAGCGGGGTGAAATGGCCGGAGGCGTCGGCGGTTTCGACGGCGACGATGCGGCTGCCGGCCGGCGCGGCGGGATTGTAGGTGTAGGTCAAGCCGGCGACTTGCGGGAAGCGGCCGGTGCCGTCGGTGAGGCCGACGTGGGCGACGCCGTGTTCCAGGGCGGCTTTGAGGTCGGCTCCGGTCAGGGTGAGGACGGTGAGGGTATTGGGGAAGGGCGAGGCGGTGAGCACGTCGCCGAGGGTTATGGGGCCTGGGGCGATGCCGGCGCGGATGCTGCCGCCGTTGACCAGGGCCATGGTTGCGCCGAAGCGGCGGCCGCCGGCCAGCAGGGATTCGGCCAGGACGTCGCCGGCAGTGCATTCTTCCTGGCGGCACATGGCTGCGCCCAGGGCGTTGACGGTCTGGCCGACGACGGTTGCCCGGAAGGCGTCCAGGGGTTTGGCGAAGCGGTCCACTTCGGCCAGGGTGGCGGGATCTTCGGGCATGGCGGCGTCGAGGCGGATGGGATTGCCGGTCATGGTGGCGACGTGGCCGTCGGCGTCGAAGGCGGCGGTCAGGCTGCCGAGGTAGCGGCCCCAGTAGCCGGCGGTGACGATGCGGGTTTTGCCGCCGTCCGGGCCGTCGATAACCAGCGGGCTTGGTCCGACGGCTTCGGGGAAGTCGTTGCCGAGCAGCACGTGGCTGTGGCCGCCAACGATGATGTCGATGCCGGGCACCGTGGCGGCGAGTTTCTTGTCGCCGGTCAGTCCCAGGTGGCTCAGCACGATGATGATGCGGACGCCTTTGGCTTGGAGTTCGGCCAGGGCTTTTTTGACCGGCCCGGCCGCAGCGGCAAAGGTGACCGTTGGGCCGGGGCTGGACATCTGGGCGGTTTTGGGCTGGCCCAGGCCGATGATGCCGACTTTTTTTCCGCCGATTTCACGAATGATATACGGCGCGACGAGGCCCTTGAGGTCGGGCGAGGCCGTAACATCGACATTGGCCCCGAGCATGGGGAACTTGAGGGACCGAATAAAATTCGCCAAAGTGGCCGGGCCATCGTCGAATTCGTGATTGCCCAGGGTCATGGCGTCGTAGCCCAGGCGGTTCATGAAAAAAGCCGAGGCCTCGCCTTTGTATTTGGTGAAAAAAAGCGTTCCCTGAAACTGGTCGCCGGCGTCGAGCAGCAGGCTGTTGCCGCCTTTGGCCCGCTCTCGGGCCACGGCCGTGGCCAGTCGGGCCGCGCCCCCCTGGCATTTGCCGGCCGCGTCCTTGGCCTTGTCGCAAAAGGCCCCGAATTCATCGAAGGCGGCCAGGTGGGCGTGGATGTCGTTGGTGTAGAGGATGGTCAGGGTATAGTCGCCGCCGGCCAGGGCGGTTGCCGCCAGCAGCCATATTCCAAGAAACAATCCAACAGCCTTGAATCGCAACATGTTTTCCTCCCCGAAGGTTGTTCGGCTTCTGACCAGGCGAAACAGAAGAAAGCGCTTGACAAAGAGGCTTAAATCGAATTTTTAACTCGATATCAGGAGATAACAAGAATGATCGACGAAATCGACCGCCGGATTCTGATGATCCTTCAGGACAACGCGCGCACGTCCAACGCCGACATTGCCCGGGCTGTTTCCATGGCCCCGTCGGCGGTGCTCGAGCGGGTGCGCAAGCTCGAGCGCAAGGGCGTCATCACCGGCTACGAGGCCCGCATCGATCCGTCCAAGGTGGAACTTGATCTCACAGCCTTCACCTTCGTCAAGACCGACGAGCCGGTGGGGGCCATCGACACCGGCCAGCAACTGGCTGGCGTGCCCGGGGTCCAGGAAGTCCACTATGTGGCCGGGACGGCCGCCTACCTGATCAAGGTGCGCGCCCCGGACACCAGATCGCTTGCCGATCTGCTCAAGGTCATTGGCCGGCTCTCCACCGTGCGCGACACCAATACCACGGTGGTGCTGCAAACCGTCAAGGAAACCGGGGCGCTTCCCCTGGGAGCGTTGCCACAACCGGGAGAGGAATGATGCAATCGCAGCTCGACGAGGCCATCCGCCAGCGCGGCAAGGCCTTTTTCGCCAGCATCCGGGGCGAGTCGCCCTCTATCTTCAACAAGGGCTTCTGGACCGGCAAAGTCATGGACTGGGCCATGCAGAACGAGGCCTTCAAGGTCCAGTTGTTTCGATTTGTGGATGTGTTGCCCTATCTGACCACCTCGGACAACCTGTCGCGTCACATCGAGGAATATTTCTCGGGCGGCGACGCCGGGGACATTCCGTCGGTGCTCAAGTGGGGGGCGGAAAAGTCGGGCATGTTCGGGGGCGTGGCGGCCAAGCTCATGGGCAAGGCCATCCGCTCCAATATCGAGGGCATGGCGCGCCAGTTCATTGTCGGCGAGAAGACCAAAGAGGCCGTCAAGAATATCGCCAAGATCCGCAAGGACGGCTTCGCCTTCACCGTCGATCTCCTGGGCGAGGCCACGGTGTCCGAGGGCGAATCCGACGCCTACCGCGACGGCTATCTGGAAGTGCTGGACGCCATAGCCGCCGAGCAAGGCTCGTGGAAGGCCTTTGGCGCGGGCGAGGGTGGTCTGGACTGGGGCAGCGCGCCCCGGGTCAATGCCTCGATCAAGCCGTCGGCCCTTTTTTCCCAGGCGCGGCCCATGGATTTCGAGGGCTCGGTCGAGGGCATCCTGTCGCGGATGCGACCGGTGTACCGCAAGGTCGTGGCCATGGGCGGCGCGCTTTGCATCGACATGGAGCAGGTCAAATACAAAGACATCACCATCGAGCTGTTCAAGCGCCTGCGCAGCGAGCCGGAATTTCGCAGCTATCCGCATCTGTCCATCGTGCTCCAGGCCTATCTGCGCGACACCGAGCACGATCTGCGGGAACTGATTGCCTGGGGCCGGTCCGAAGGGCTGCCCTTTGGCATCCGGCTGGTCAAGGGCGCCTACTGGGACTACGAGACGGTGGTGGCCAAGCAGATGGGCTGGCCGGTGCCGGTGTGGACCAAGAAGGCCGAGTCTGATCTCGCCCATGAAAAGCTCTCGCGCATCATCCTGGAAAATAGCGACTTGGTCTATTTCCAGTGCGCCTCCCACAACATCCGCACCATTGCCAACGTCATGGAGACCGCCTCCGAGCTTGGGGTGGCCGATGCCCGCTATGAGTTTCAGGCGCTCTACGGCATGGCCGAGCCGGTGCGCAAGGGACTGCTCAAGGTGGCCGGCCGGGTGCGGCTTTATTGCCCCTACGGCGAACTGTTGCCGGGCATGGCCTATCTGGTGCGCCGGCTGTTGGAAAACACCGCCAACGAGTCTTTCTTGCGCCAGAGCTTTGCCGACGGCGAGGCCGAGGACGTATTGCTGGAAAACCCGGCCACGACGCTGGCGCGCGAACTGGCCCGTCAGCCGGAGCGCGAGACCGGCGCACCGGCCGGCATCGACGGCCTGACCGCCTTCCGGGACGAACCCCTGGCCGATTTCACCATTGCCGAGCTGCGCAGCGCCTTTCCGGCCGCCATTGCCGCTGTCCGGGCCAAGGCCGGCCGCCTGATCCCGCTGTCCATTGGCGGTAAGGCCATCGAAACCGGCGACCGCATCCCGACCGTCAACCCGGCCGCCCCGGACGAAGTGCTGGCCCAGGTCTGTCAGGCCGGCATCGCCGAGGTGGACGCGGCCATTGCCGCGGCCAAGGCCGCCTTTGGTCCCTGGCGCGACAAGACGCCCCGGGAGCGGGCCGATGTGCTGCTCAAAGCCGCAGCTATTGCCCGGCGCGACATCGTGGCCCTGTCGGCCGTGCAGGTGCTGGAAGTCGGCAAGCAGTGGGATCAGGCCTACAACGACGTGGGCGAGGCCATTGATTTCCTCGAATACTACGCCCGCGAGGCCGTGCGCATCGGCACGCCGCGCCGCATGGGCCGCGAACCCGGCGAGAAGAACCACCTCTTTTACGAGGGCAAGGGCGTGGCTGCGGTCATTGCCCCCTGGAACTTCCCCCTGGCCATTTCGCTGGGCATGACCTCGGCGGCCATCGTCACCGGCAATACCGTCGTTTTCAAGCCTTCGAGCCTGGCCTCGCTCATCGGCCACGGCATGGTCGCCATCTTTAAGGAAGCGGGCCTGCCGGACGGCGTGTTCAACTTCTGTCCCGGTCGCGGCTCGGTCATGGGCGACTATCTGGTCGAGCATCCGGCGGTCAGCACCATTGCCTTTACCGGCTCCATGGACGTGGGCCTTCGCATCATCGAAAAAGCGGCCAAGGTGCAGCCCGGCCAGGAGTACTGCAAGCGGGTCATCGCCGAGATGGGCGGCAAGAATGCCATCATCGTGGACGACGACGCCGATCTGGACGAAGCCGTTTTGGGTGTCGCCTATTCGGCCTTTGGCTTCCAGGGCCAGAAGTGTTCGGCCTGCTCACGGGTCATCGTGGTCGATTCCATCTATGACCGCTTTACGACGCGCCTGAAGGAAGCCTGCCAGTGCCTGAAAATCGGCCCGTCCGAAGATCCTTCCAATGCCATGGGGCCGGTGGTGGATGCCGGCCAGCAGGCCAAGGTGCGCGAGTATGCCGCCCTGGCCAGGCAGGAAGGCCGGGTGCTGGTCGAGCGCACGATCGAAGGCAAGGGCTATTTCGCGCCGCTGGTGGTGGTCGAGGGCATCCGACCCGAACACCGGCTGGCCCAGGAAGAGATTTTCGGGCCGGTGCTGTCGGTCATGCGGGCCAAAGACTTTGACCAGGCCATTGAATGGGCCGTGGGCACCCGCTATGCCCTGACCGGCGGCGTCTACAGCCGAAGCCCCCGCCACCTGGAAAAGGCGCGCAAAGAGTTCCGGGTGGGCAACCTCTATCTCAACCGCAACAGCGTCGGGGCCATGGTCGGCCGCCAGCCCTTTGGCGGCTCCAAGATGTCGGGCGTCGGATCCAAGGCCGGCGGCCCGGATTATCTGCTCCAATTCGTCGATCCCCGGGTGGTGACGGAAAATACCATCCGTCGCGGCTTTACGCCCATTGACGCAGACGACGAGTGGGTGGAGTAGGGCGGCGCAACGACGCTTCGCATCAGTGGAGAACGGTAGAGCAAGAGCCGGGGGCGGGAGACCGCTCCCGGTTTTTTTGTGAGCAGGGGTTTTGGGGGCGGAGTATCCAAACGGGTGGGGCGAGACCCGATTGTGAAAAGGAAATCAAAGACAAATAGTCTGGTATTTTATGGCATTAAATCAAAGGAGCGTGCGTTATAAAAGCATTGCACTGTGCTGTATTTTTTACTATTGAGTCTGTATGGTGACAGGTCTTGCGGTAGAGCCAGGGGCATGAATGTCCGTGCATCACTCGAACTGGGTGGAAACAGGGCTGGCGAAGAGAGACAGCAGCGCAAGAAGTTGGAGAAAAGAGAAACGCAAGATGACTGTTGTGATGTCGAATGGAGAGAGGATTCGCATACGAAGATTCAAGGTATGATGATATGCCATGTTAAGAAGTGCTGAAGTATTCCTGAAGAGAGCATTTCGTGTTAAATGCGTGGCGTTTGTTTCTTTGTTAACATATCTTGCATTTTTTCATGTATTGTGGTTGGAGGAGAGATGTTCGAGGTATTGATCGGTCAAAGTGAAGATGTTCTCGAAAAGGAAGCTACAGAGGAGGTGCTGTCGCAGATACGGATACAACTTGGCCAGCGTCATCCGCAAGCTGGTATTCTACTCTGTTCAATCGAATATGACCATGGTATAATATTGGACATTATACATAATGAATTTTCATCTATTGATCTTGTCGGATGCACAACGGACGGTGAGCTTTGTTCGAATTTAGGATTTACGGATGATTCTCTTGTTTTAATTCTCTTTGTTTCTGATGTGGTCGAAATAAAATCAGGCAGCGGTTTCGGCATTTCGTCTGACGGAACACAGGCTGGAGAGCAGGCGGCTCTTCAGTGTGTTAGCAAATTGCACAACAAGAGAGGACATGAAAAATTTGCCATTATCCTCGCTGATCCCATAAGTGCGGGGATATCGGGCGTTGATGTGGGTATAAAGAAAATTCTGGGTGAGAATTTTCCCGTTTTTGGCGGCGTTGCTGCGGCACATTCCAAGCAGCGCAAGACAAGCCAGTTTATTGATAATACAGTTGCGACGGATAGTGTGGTTTTGCTTCTTTTTGCAGGGGATATTCATTTTTCATTTGGGATCAAGGGGGGGCATTCTCCGTTGGGCCTACGGGAAGCGGTGGGTCGTGTTGAAAAAAATACGCTTTATACGATAGGCCAGCGGACAGCGTATGAGTACTTTCGACACTATATCGGCGATAGCGATATTTTTATGAATTATTGCCTGGCCGTTTTCCCAGACCGTTCGGATGATTACTATGTCCTGAGTGCTCCCAAGTCTGATCCGGAAAAAGGAAGCGTTTCTTTGAATGGGTGCGTGCCAGATGGCGCTGAGGTGCAAATAGGGACAGCGGATCGGAACGTGATCACAAAATCATGCTTTGAGTCTATCCAGGGGGCCATTGATCGTTATCCTGGCAAGAAGATTTCAGTGGCGCTGTTTTTTTCATGCGCAGGACGGAAAATGATTATGGGGACAAAGGTTGTCGAAGAATATGCAACAGCCAGACGGTTGCTGCCAAGTATTCCTTTTGCCGGTTTCTATTGTTATGGCGAGTTTGGGCCAGTGCAGGCCAATAGTGCGTTCAGGTTTCATGGGACGACCTTCGTGACGCTGTTGATTGGTGAATAACAATTGTGCACTGTTCTTGAGACAAATGGAATATGTTAATAACTGAACTCGAAAAACAGATTCGCATATTGAAACGGAAGATCGCTCGAAGTGAAGAAAACCGGATTTTGCTCGAAGAGGCACTCGAAAGTCATATCAGGGCGCTGAGCGTGGGCATCGAAGAACTCATGAAGTCGCATGAAACCATCAAGGCTTCTGAAGAGAGATTCAGGCAACTTGCTTTGTATGACACGCTTACGAAACTGCCTAACCGCATTTTGTTCTTTGAGAGGCTTGAGCGATCGATTTTCCGGGCGAAACGCTTCCGGCATTCTTTGGCGATATTATTCATTGATTTAGATAGGTTCAAACAAATTAACGACAACTTTGGCCACCAGGCCGGCGATGCTGTTCTGCAAGAAGCCAGCTCAAGGATCGTGTCGAGTGTTCGGGAAGTCGACACCGTCTCGCGGTTGGCTGGTGACGAATTTTCTGTCCTGCTCGAAATGTTTCGAAGCCGGTCTGAGATAGAAATGATCGCCAGCAGGATCGTGTCGTCGTTGGCAACGCCGATGCGCTTACATTCAAACGTGCTCGAGATTGGCGCAAGCATCGGAATAAGCAGTTATCCGACTGATGGGGAAAAGCCGGATGAACTGCTCAGAAAAGCTGACATTGCCATGTATAACATCAAAAAAAGAACCGGAAATGCTTGGCAGTTTTACACGGATTGAGGGTTCCTCCTCCCGACGCGCAAGCCTTCCTCTCCCACATCCCCTCAGGAGGCGTATGAAATTCCTTGTCCTTTGCGTCCTTCTCGCCGGGCTGACCCTGCTTCCGGCCTGCTCCCTGGGAGGGCCGTCGGACGCGGAGGTGGAACTGGCTTTCCGAAGCGCCGTCCAGCGGAACGATATCTTGGGTATTTTAAACAATGTCATGGCCATTGAGCGGTTCGTCGTGGACAAGAAAGAACGCAAGGCCGACGGTGTGTACGAGGCAACCGTCACCATCGTCTCTTCCGCCTCGCTTGGGCCGTTGTCCGTCGGCGGGGCCAAGCAAACCGTGCTGCGCCTCAAAAAAATCGACGACCGGTGGGTCGTGTTGCAATAGCAGCGGCCGCCGGCCCTTGCCGGAGACGAGGCGTTTCGTTTTTTCCTTTTATTTCAATGTGCTAGCTTTGTTTGCTTGACATGTCGACGTTAGGATGGCACTGCTTGCCGTCGCCATGGCGCACAGGCTCCGACCGGGGGGTGTGCCGTCGGGCACATTTCCCCTGGATACGCCGCCGATGTATGCGCATAAGCGATTTCTTGCCGTCTTCCTTGCTGTCGTGGCCGTGGGCTGCGGCGCTGCGGCTGTGTTTTCCGTCGGCATCGATCCCTACGGCGTGTTTGGGACGCCGCCAATCCCGGGCCTGTCCACGGCCAAGACCAAGCCTGACCACGTCACCAAGCCCTACGTCGTCCTTCGCGGCAACTATGACGCCATCATCGTTGGGTCTTCGCGCTCCCGCGACATTTTTTGCCCGGATCTGGCCGCCTTGTACCCGGGCGAGGCCGTCAACTGCTACAACGGCGGCATGGCCCACGCCGATTTTGCCATGGCCCGGCGGATGCTCGTCCACGCCAATACGGTCACGCCGCTGAAACGTGCGGTCATTGCCTTGGATTTCTTCGGGTTCAATACCGGCTATACGCCCTTTGACAAGACCGATGCCGAACGCTTTCTTGGCCAGCCCGGCCGCCTTCCCGGCGACATCCTGAGCGATGTCTGTCGGCTGTTGTTTTCCCGCGACGCCCTGGCCAAGGGCGCTCAGTGCGTCATCAACAGTCGGCCGTCCCCCCGGCCTGCCGTCTCGCCCGCCGTCCCGGCTGCCCCGGCCGCAACGCCGTTGGCTCCGGCGATGGCCGCTGCGACGGAATTGTCGGCCCAACACAATCCTTTTGTCGGTTTCTATCCGGCCGTGCTTCAGTTTTACCACAACTACGCCTTGAGCAATCCCCGGACCGGCGTATCATCGCTTACGGACTTCAAAAGCCTGTTGCACTATTGCCGCGACAACGGCATTGAGACGTATGTGCTGATCAATCCCTTCCATGCCGTGCTGTTTGACGTGCTGCGCGAGGCCGGTCTGTGGGATACGTATCTTGCCTGGCGGCGCGCGATCATTGCGATGACGGTCGAGGCCAATGCCGGCGGTCCCGGACCGCGCATCGCGCTGTGGGATTTTTCCGGGTACAACGCCGTTACGACCGAGCCGGTGCTGACCGCGGCCGGCCTGCGCGATGAACTGACCTATTTTGCCGATACGTTTCACTACAAGCGAAACGTCGGCAACCTGATGCTGCGCCGCATGGTGGCCGGCGAAGACGCGGTGCCGGACTTTGGCCGGGAACTTGTCCCGGCCAAGAGTTCCTCCGCCGCGGTGGATCCTGCCGCTGACGCCGCCTGGCTTGAAGCCGGCCATGCCCGGTTTGCCCGGGATAACAGCGCCTATATCGACCTGGTGCTGGGCCGGGCTTCCCGGAGCGGGCCATGAGCCGTTTTTTTCCCTCGCCGGCAGCTTGTACTGCCGCTGCCCTGCGCCGGGAGTTCGCTGCCTTGTCCGCCAGGAAGGCCGAGATCGAGCGGTTGCTCGATGCCGCCGACGTGGCTGCGGCCCGGTCGGCGGCGGCCCGGTTTGAGGCCGAGGCCCGGGTCTTGCGACAGGCCCTGGCCGCCCACTCCCCGGAGCTCTCCCCGCCGCCCCGGGGGCTTTTTGTGATCGACGGCCCGGCTGTCGACGACCACGCCTTGCGCCTTACCCTGCCCGACCGGCTGCATGAGGCCATGGTCTGGCTGGCCGGCCGCCGCCGGCAGGCCCTGGTCATCCTGGGAGAACGGCGGCGGCGTGCGTTGCGGCTGGCTGCCGGGGCGCTTTGCCTGGGGCTGGTCGTGGCCGTCGGAGCCGGCGGTCGCGAGGTCTGGCGCGCGCGGCAACAGAGCCTGGCCCGCGAGGCCCGGGCCACTTTTGCCGTGGATTTGTTTGACGCAACCAAACCGCTGCCGCCGGATTTCAAAGTGGCCGGGCTGCTTGGCCTGGAGCGCGAAGGCGGGCGTCATTGGCGCTGGGGCCTGGGGCCGCGGACCGTAGTGGCCTTTGTCCTGCCCCTGCCGCGCACCGTGCGCCTGACCTTTCGGGTCAACAACCCCGTGCCCGGCCAGGCGCTGACCGTCACGGCCAATGGCGCGGTGACGGTTCTGCCCCTGCCCAAGGCCCAGGGCTGGATGGAAGGGGAGGAAGCCTGCGATCTGACCTTTCCGGGTCAGGTGGGGCTTAATTCCATCACCATCGACTACAAGGCCTATAACCAGTTCGGCGTGGCCTTTGCCCCTGGCGACCCCACCGGCTATGCCGCCGCGTTCACGGCCTTTGCCATTGCCACGGAGCAGCCGTGAGGCGTCGGCCAACTCTTTGTTTCTGGCTGCGCCGCGCCCTGCCCGCGTCGGGAGCCGATTGCAGCAGGTCCCGCCATGCTCTTTAATTCCTATATCTTTCTGTTCGCCTTTTTACCCCTTGCCTTTGCCGGCTTTGCCCTGCTGGCCGGGCGGGACGACCGCAGGCCGGCCAAAATCTGGCTGATCGTCTGTTCCCTGGCCTTTTACGGCTGGTTTGCCGTGGCCGACGTGCCGGTCATCCTGACCTCCATTGCGGGCAACTATCTGCTGGCCCGGGCCATCGCCGCCGCCCGGGGGGAGGCGGGCTGCGTCCGGCGCACCAAGCTCTTCCGACTCGGCGTGGCCGCCAACGTCGCCTTGCTCGCCTATTTCAAGTACACGCGCTTTTTTCTCACCGACGTCCTGTCCCTGTTCGGCCTGACCGTACCGTCGCCGATGATTGTCCTGCCGCTTGGCATTTCCTTTTTCACCTTCCAGCAGATCATTTTTCTGCGCGATATCCGAAGCGGCGCGGTGACGCGGTTTCGCTTCCTCGACTACGTCTTTTGCGTCACCTTTTTTCCCCACCTCATTGCCGGTCCCATCATCAAGTATAAAAATATTCTGGCCCAGCTGGGTTCCCGGGCCTTTTTCGGGCTGTCGTCGGTGTTTGCCGCCTCGGGCTTGGCCTGGCTGACGCTCGGGCTGGTCAAAAAGGTGCTTATCGCCGACCTGATCGCGCCCTTCGCCAACGAGGTTTTCGGGCAGGCCGCCGCGGGCGGCCCTCTGGGCTCGGCGGCGGCCTGGGCCGGCGTTTTGGCCTATACCTTCCAGATTTATTTCGATTTTTCCGGTTATTCGGACATGGCCATCGGCCTTGCCTTGCTCTTTAAGATCGAACTGCCGGTCAATTTCGATTCGCCCTACAAGTCGCGCAGCATCGTGGAGTTCTGGCGGCGCTGGCACATCACCCTGTCCTGGTTTTTGCGCGAGTGTCTCTACATTCCTCTGGGCGGCAACCGGCACGGGGCATTGCGCCAATACGCCAATCTGCTGGCGACCATGCTCCTTGGCGGGTTGTGGCACGGGGCGGGCTATGGCTTTATCCTGTGGGGCGGGGCGCACGGGCTGGCCTTGGCCGTCACCCATGCCGTGACCCGGCGGGCCGGACCGGGCGGGGAGTCGGGGAGGACCGCGCACCTGGCGGCCGTGGCCGCGACCTTCGCCCTGACGGCCCTGGCCTGGGTGCTGTTTCGGGCCGAGACGCTGCCGGCGGCCGGGCGGGTGTATGCGGCCCTGTTCGGGGCTGGCGGGGGCGGGGGGCCGGCCTACGGCTGGACGGTCTGGAGCGCCCTGGCCGGCTGCGCTGCGGTGAGTTTTCTTGCGCCCAACACCCAGCAGATCATGGCCGGCGTGCGCCCGCGCATCGAGGCCTTTCTGACCCCGGGCGAGCCGCCGGCGCCGCGCTTCTTGCAGTGGCGGCCGACCGTGGCCTGGGCGGCGCTCCTGGGCGCGCTGTTTTTCGTGGTGGTGACGAATCTCTCGAACGCTACGGATTTTCTGTATTTTCAGTTCTAGAGGGGGAACGGGCTTCCCGGTCGGCCTGCCCTGGACGACCGGCCAATTGCAATGCCGCACAGGGGCGTAAGGCCTATGCTGACGATCAAGAAGAGCGATTTCAAAAAAGTGAAGGACAAAAAGCCTTTTGCCAAAAGGCCGTATGCTTTTATTTTTATCAAGCGCTCTGATTATGTTTTCTTGGATGGCCTGGAGGATGCTTTTGAAGCCATTGGCGTGAAGGGATACGGACTGGACCTTTTCCCCTGGACGCAGAAACAAGAATTTATCGCGCGTTTGATCGCCTTGATTGTCCAGGTCAACCCGGATTTTGTTTTGACCTTGTCGCACAACGGCGTGGACCCGGAAGGCGATCTGGGCAACCTGCTTGGCGACCTGGATGTTCCGCTGGTCTCGTGGCTGTTGGACAGCCCGGGTCTTATCCTGAGTCCGTTTCGGGCGGTTGTCGGCGACAATGTCTTTCTTTTCTCGACGGACGCCTCAGCCCTGCCGGAGCTGTCCCAGCTTGGCTACAAGCACGCCTTTTATCTGCCGCTTGGGGTCAATGCCCACCCACGCGCGAGCGGGGATGGGCTTGCGCCGGCTGCCGTTCATGCGGCGGAAAATCGGCTGCTCTTTGTCGGCGAAACATTTTCCGCCAAGATCGGCCGGTATATCAAAACGACGCCAAGTCTTGTCAGATTGTTGCCGGCCTACAAGAAGATCGCCGGGCGTCTGGTCGCCGAGCGGGCAAAGACCGTGGTGGCGTTGCTTGCGGAAGAAGGCGGCCCGTATGCGGCCTGGTACCACGCGCTTGGCAGCGCGCCGGTGCGGCAGAAATTTGATCTCATCGTCAGTCTGTATGCAAACAAGTTGTATCGAACCGCTGTCCTGGCCCGGGCAATAGCGAAAGAGCATCTCATTGTCGGGCCGCTTGATTGGAAAAATGCCCTTAAAGACCGCTCCATCAACCTGATGCCGTCCAATTACGACCGGTCGTTTATAGCCGGTCTCTACAAGGCCGCGACCATCACGTTGAACATCACGAGCGTCCATATGCATGGCGCGGCCAATGAACGGGTGTTTGACGTCCCTTTTGCCGGCGGATTCCTGTTGACGGATTCGAGCGACCAGATTGCCGGTCTTTTTGAAGTGGGCCAGGAGATTGCGACGTATTCGGGTGCCGATGATTTTGTCGAGCAGTATAAGAGGTATGCCCAAGACGGCGCAACCAGAGCGAAATATTCCGAGAACGCCCGGAAGCGAATAGACGCCGAACACACGTATGTGCACCGGGCGGCCACGATGGTTTCGATCTTGAAAGCGGCGCGGGCCTAAAGCAGGCCAGCTTACCGCCCCAGGCGCTGCACTCCCAGCCCGGCCAGGATCAGCCCCAGTCCCACCACGGTGGACGGCAAAATCGCCTCGCCGACCAAGAAATGGATCAGCAGCAGCGAACAAAAAGGCGACAGGAAGATCAGGTTTGCCACCCGGGCGGCATTTTCCGCGCATTTGAGGGCGGTGAGCCAGGTCACAAAGGCCAGCCCCATTTCGAAGACGCCGACGTAGGCCGCGCCGGCCAGCCCCGGCCACGAGCCCGGGAAGGGGTCGGAAAAACACAGCACGGCCAGGAAGGTGAGCGGCAGACTGCACAGGAAATTGGCCAGAAGCCCCACCACCGGGTCGCGGTCGTCCCTGGTCCCGAGAATCCAGTACAAGGCCCAGATCACCGTGGAAACAAGGGCCAGGGCCACCCCGGACGGACTGGCAAAACGCATCCCAAGCAGATCGCCGTGGGTGGCGATGACCACCACGCCGCAGTAGCTGACCAGGATGGCGATCAAGTCGCGGCCCCGCAGCTTCTGGCCGAGCATGGGCACGGCCAGAAGCGACAGGGTGATGGCCCAGGTGTAGTTCAGCGGCTGGGCCTCCTGGGCCGGGAGCAGGTCATAGGCGGCAAAGAGGATGGTGTAGTAGAGGAAGGGGTTGAGCGCGCCAAGGAACAGCGAACGCCGCCACTGGGCGCGGGTGAGCCGGCGCAACTGGCCAAGCCGGCCCGTGGCGGCCAGGATTGCGGCCAGGGTCAGGCACGAGGCCAGGCTGGCGAAAAAAAGCAGTTGCAGCGGGCTGACGTGGGCCAGGGCCAGCTTGAAGGCCGAGGCCACCGTGGACCACATGGCCACCGTGACCAGCCCAAAGCGCATGGCCCGTTTCTGGTCCTTCATGGAAACTCCCTGGTTTCCGGCTGGCTACACGGGGATCGGATAAAAACCAAGGGTATTTCGATTCGGCTGGTTGACACCAGCCATAAAGTCCGTATTCTGACTGCTTGGCATTCATCGGCCCAGGGCATCGTTCCCGCGACACGGTCTCGCTGCAAACCGGTCGCTCCCACCCGGAACGCCTTCTCCCCCCCGATGGCCACTGGCCCCGATCTTCCGATTCCTGACGCGGCCCGCAGCTTCCGTTTCTCGCATCGCCGATCGCCGCCGCGCGCGATTTCAAGCAGCGCGGTTACACGTCTTGCCAAAGGATATCCTTTTGAGCTTCGATTCTTTTGCCCTGCACTCTGCCCTTGTCGCCAACATCAAGCGCATCGGCTACGAAAACCCGACCCCTATCCAGACCGAATCCATCCCCCACATCCTCGAAGGACGTGACCTGATGGGTCTGGCCCAGACCGGAACCGGCAAAACCGCCGCTTTCCTGTTGCCCATCCTGCATCGTCTGCTGACCACCCCGGCCAAGTCGCGTTCGCCGCGGACCTTGATCCTGGCCCCGACCCGGGAGTTGGCTGAACAGATTTTCCGCTCCGCCCTGGACTTCATGCGCGGCACCAAGCTGCGCGCCGCCGTCATCTACGGCGGCATGGGCATGTTCCCGCAGACCCGCGCCCTGCGTCAGGGCGTGGACATCGTGGTGGCCTGCCCGGGCCGCCTGCTTGACCACTTGAACCAGGGCAACGTCCGTTTCGACGGCCTGGAGACGCTGGTTCTGGATGAAGCCGACCACATGTTCGACATGGGCTTTTTGCCGGACATCAAGCGCATCCTGGCGGCCCTGCCGGCCAAGCGCCAGACCCTGCTTTTCTCCGCCACCATGCCCCCGGCCATCTCCGGCCTGGCTGGCGAGACGCTTTCCGACCCGGTTGCCGTGCGCATCGGCAACATGGCCCCTCTGGCCACTGTGGAACACGCCATCTACCCGGTGTCCCACAACCAGAAGGCTCCGCTGCTCCTGCATCTGCTGGGCGAGGCCGGAAAATCGTCGGTCATCGTTTTCACCCGCACCAAGCACCGGGCCAAGAATCTGGCCCTGCAACTGTGCCGTTCCGGCCATAAGGCGACCTGCCTGCAGGGCAACCTGTCCCAGCGCCAGCGCCAGATCGCCATGGAAGGCTTCCGCCGCGGCGCGTTCCAGGTGCTGGTGGCCACGGATATCGCCGCCCGGGGCATTGACGTCTCCCAGGTGGGCCACGTCATCAACTTCGATATTCCGGACACGGCCGAGGCCTACACCCACCGCATCGGCCGCACCGGCCGGGCCGAACATGACGGCCAGGCCCATACCTTCGTGACCGGCGAAGACGTCGGCATGGTCCGGGCCATCGAGTCCCACATGAAAAAGGCCCTGCCCCGTCGCGAGCTGGCCGGCTTTGAGCCCGAGCCGGGCGAATTCCGCCGCAGCGCCCCGGCCCCGCGCTACCCGTCCCGTGGCCGCCAGAACTACGGCGACCGCCCCCGGCAGAGCTATGGCGAGCGTTCCTACGGCGATCGTTCGCGCACGGACCGTCCGGCCCGGGCTGAATCGGCCCAGGGCGACCGTTCGCGCTCCGACCGTCCGGCTGGCGAACGCCCGCGTACCGACCGCCCGGCTGGCGACCGTCCGCGCAACGATCGCCCGGCTGGCGACCGTCCGCGCAGTGACGACCGCCGCACCACCTTCGGCCTGGCCGACGGCGGCAACCAGCGCGACGGCAACCAGCGTCCCCGCCGCCCCTACCAGGGCGCTTCCGCCGCCTAGGCTGACAGAGCAAACATCCAAAGGCCGCTCCGATTCGTCGGGGCGGCCTTTTTTTCGGTGGTGGACAAGGCCGCCGCCTTGCGGCACATCCCATGGACCGCCACCACCCGGGGTTGTCACGGGAACGCGGAAAGGATGCCCGGCCCTATGAGCAGCCACAAACAGTACCGCCTCGACCTCGACCGGATCGAGGAATCCCTGCGCGCCGTGCAGGCAAATTTTGAAGGCGTCAACGAAAAGCTGCTCATGCGCCGCGAACCGCTGACCGACCAGATCATCGGCAACCTGCTCGAAGGCTATGCCTACGTGGACCAGCTCCTTGAAGACGGGGTGGAGGTGTTCTCGCCGTCAGGACTCGACCATATCCTGGAACTCAACCACATTGTGCTGTGCGGCGTAAACGACAGCGTGCGCCTGGAATACGGCTCCCATCTGCTGGAAACGCGCCACCGCTTTGCCGACGGCATCGGCGGCATTGCCGACTGGTACGAGCGCAAACGCCACAAAAGCGCCACCCGCCGGGCCGCCGGGGTCTATGTCCTGGGGGTCAGCCAGCCGCAGCTCTTTCTCGAAGGCAACCACCGCACCGGGGCGTTGGTCGCCAGCTACATCCTGGTCCAGGAGGGCCTGCCGCCCTTTGTGCTCACGCCCAAGAACGCCGTGGCCTACTTCAACCCCTCGACGCTGATCAAGTACCGCGACAAGCAGAAGTTTCTGGACCGACAGTACTATCTCAAGAAGTACCGCCGGGTGCTCCAGGACTTTTTCGAAGAGACCTTGGACAAGCGGTTTCGTCGCTCCCTGCGTCTGGACAAGGACGCGGCAGGGCACTGATCGCCGGTTCTGTGTTCCACTCCGGGTTTGCGTTCATCCACTCCCTCGCCTGAAAGCGGGAAAATTGGGGTCGGCTGTCCCTGCCTCACATTTCAAGTGGTTTGGCCAGATGCAATTGCGGTACTAGGTATCTTTATTTTCTAAAAACCGTTCAATGCGACGGTCCGGAATGAGCCAAATCATGGCGACAAGGACATAGATCCCCTCAGCGACCCACTCCGCAAAAAAAGCTGTCGGTATGGCAATCAAGTAGAGCACCGGAGATATTTTTCCTTTAAAGTCCCGGCCAACCGCGATTTTAAGGAGTGAACTATGGCCCTGGGCGGCAATGATCGTTCGCTGTAGGATCCAATAGGCAATGGAGGACAGCAGGAGAACCGTGCCGTATAAGGCACAAGGCGCAGCGGAAAAATGGTTTTGCCCCATCCACCCTGTCGTGAATGGGATCAATGACAGCCAGAACAACAGATGTAGATTGGCCCAAAGAATGCCGCCATTGACGTGTTGCGTTGCGTGGAGCATGTGATGATGATTGCTCCAATATATTCCAACATACACAAAACTGAGTATGTAGCTTAAAAATGTAGAGAACAGCGGCTGCAAGGCACTCATGGAGTCGCCATGAGGGACCCTCAATTCCAAAACCATAATGGTAATAATGATGGCGATGACGCCATCGCTAAAGGCTTCCAGCCGGCCAGTTCCCATGTCACTCCCGTCCCCTTTGGCATACCCGCACCGGCTTGAGCGCAACGCTGTTGCCAGCGCCATTCGGTTATGGAAACAAACCGTTGGCGTCCGTGCGCCTAGGTGTGCTTGACAAACGTGCCCCGGGCATATTCGTCAAAGGCAACGCGCAACTCAGCCTGCGTGTTCATGACAATGGGGCCGTACCAGGCGATGGGCTCGCCAAGCGGTTTCCCGCTGATGAGCACGAAGCGCAAGGCTCTGTCCAAAGCGACGATTTCCACCGTTTGCCCACTGCGTTCATAGAGCACGGTGGTTTCGGGGCCACAGCGGCAGTCCCTGTCCACATCCATCCAACCTGCCCCCGACATCTCGAAGGCAAAGGCATCGCGGCGGTCGTCAAAATAGCCGTGCCCATCCAAAATGTAGGCAATGACCGTGTGCCCCTCCTTGACGGGATGCCTGAAGACGCCACCAGCCGGAATCGATACATCCAACATTTCGGGATCGATGACGATGTCTTGAACGGGGCCGCGCACGCCCGCCACCTCGCCGCTGATGATCTTGATCTTTGTTCCCGAGTCCAGGGAGACCTCGGGAATGTCTGCTGCTTTGACGTCCCGATAGCGAGGCGGCATCATCTTTTGGCGGGCCGGCAAGTTGGCCCAGAACTGAAACCCCCACAGCATCCCGGAAGGCGTTTCCTTGGGCATCTCCTGGTGGATGATGCCGCTGCCGGCGGTCATCCATTGCACGCTGCCGGAGGCTATGACCCCTTTGTTGCCCATGCTGTCGCCGTGTTCCACCAACCCTTCCAGCACATAGGTGATGGTCTCGATGCCGCGATGCGGATGCCAAGGGAATCCCGGCAGATATTCGGCCGGATTGCTGGTATGGAAATCGTCCAGCATTAAAAAAGGATCGAACTGCGGCACCTGGGAATTGCCAAAGGCCCGTTTGAGATGCACGCCCGCGCCCTCAACGGCCGGGCGACTCTTGAACACCTTGACGATACGACGTGTTGGCATGGCGATTCTCCTTCCAGGGTGCTTGTTGACGCTCTTTTGGGGAGGCTGGAAGCCCGGGATGAGCAACGGGGTGCGGCGGCGCACGATTTGGCATTGCGTGGCCTGCAGGTTGGTCCCCTTGCCGCCGAAAGGCAGACCCCGTGATCATATTACCTCCTCACAGGCGGTTTGTCACGGGAAGGAGCCGCTCAATCCGGGGCCTCGTGTCACGTATTGCAAATGGAGAGGCAGGGGAATCGATCAAATGCACGTGGAATAAAGCGTTAAACTCCGATTTTGAGCCAATTATATGCAGAGTTCATTGTGCAAGGCCACACGAAGGGAGTTGCCGCAGGATCGAAAAGAGAACCGCGGCATCCCCATGCCGGCGACCCTGCCATTTCACACGGCTAAGGTCGCCAGGCCTTCTCGGCCAGCCCTGTCCCACCCGTGGCCGTCCCGGACACCTCTGGACAAGCGCTTCCGCCGTTCCCTGCGCCTGGACTAAGGACGCGGCAGGGCGGGGGTGAGGACCGGACCCCGCCCAAGCCCCTGCACGGATACTTCTCGGCAGGATCGTAACACCTGCATCGGCCCGCAGCATCCAGTCCGACCGGGATTCTGCGTCTTGGGCTCTAGGCCTTGTCGGCCGGCCGGACTTCCTCGGCCATGTCCATGGCCCGGGGAGCGGGTTGGGCGGCCGGCTTGGTCTCGGCCGTAATCTGGCTGGACCCCACGTGGTGTTCCTCCATGGCCGACTTGAACTCACGGATGGATTTTCCCAGATCGTGGCCGAGGTTGGCCAGTTTGCCCGGACCGTAGATGATCAGGACCACCACCAGAATGACGATGAGATGCATGGGCTGCAATAAACCGGAAAACATAGGCACACCTCCGTATTGTCACAGCCTGTTACCTGCCGCCGCCTCTGCTGAACCTTGCCCGGGCATGACAATCCGGCAAGGGAACCGGGCGACGGTCCGGGAAAACGATCTGGCGCAGGGCGGCGTCCTGGCGTAGAAGAGGCCCATGGAACAGCCGCACGACGAACCGATCCTCGCTGTCGAGGCTGCGCGCAAGAGCTACGGCGCTTTCGAGGCGGTGCAAAACGTCAGCTTTGCCGTGCGCCGGGGCGAGTGCTTCGGCCTGCTTGGCCCCAACGGGGCCGGCAAGACCACCACCATCCGTATGATTTATGGCTTCTCGCCGGCCTCAGGCGGGACTATCAGGGTTTTTGGCCAGGATATCCGCACCGGCTTTCGCCGCATCAAGGCCCGGCTTGGGGTCTGCCAACAGGGCAATACCCTGGACCCGGACCTAAGCGTCCTGGAAAATCTGCTCGTTTTTGCCGGCTACTTCGGCATTCCCCGGGCCGAGGCCCAGGCCCGGGCCGACGAGCTGCTGGCCTTTTTCGCCCTGGAAGCCAAAAAACGCTTCCAGTACGAGGAACTTTCCGGCGGCATGGCCCGCCGTCTCATGCTGGCCCGGGCCATCATCAATCGCCCGGAACTGCTCATTCTCGACGAGCCGACCACCGGTCTTGACCCGCAGTCGCGCAACACCCTCTGGGACCGCCTGCTCGATCTCAAGCGGCAAGGCCTGACCATCCTGCTCACCACCCACGCCATGGAGGAGGCCGAGCGGTTTTGCGACCGGTTGTGCATTATCGACCACGGCCAGGTGGTGGCGGCGGGGGAGCCGGCCGGGCTGTTGGCCGAGCATGTCGGGCGTCACGCCCTGGAAGTGGAGTCCCCGGAAGAGGCCATGGCCGTGCATCTCGCCCAGGCCGGCATCCGGTTTGACCGATCCGGCCGGCGGCTCATTGTCTACGGCGACGACAAGGCGGCCCTGCTCGCCTTGCGGGAGCGATTTTGCGCCGAGTCGGGTTTTATCCGGCCGGCCACCCTGGAAGACGTCTTTTTGCGCCTGACCGGCAGGGAGCTTCGGGAATGACGACCGATGCGCGTTTTACCGGACTGTTCTGGGCGGTATGGCGGCGCAACCTGCGGGTTTATCGCCGCATCTGGGCCATTAATTTCCTGCCGCCCATGCTGGAGCCGCTGTTTTACCTTATTGCCTTTGCCCTGGGCTTTTCCGGACTGATCACGCAAGTGGTCTGGAACGGCCGGGCCATGTCCTACACTGATTTTTTCGCGCCTTCCATGCTGGCGGCAACGGTCATGTGGCAGGCCTTTCTGGAGACGTCGTACAGTTCATTTGTGCGCATGTTCTACCAGAAGACCTACGACGCGCTGCTGGCCACGCCGCTGACCGTCGAGGAAATCATCGTGGCCGAGATCGTCTGGGGGGCCACCCGGGCGGTCATTGCGGCCACGCTCATGTTGGGGGTCATCGCCGCCCTGGGCTATGCCCCGAGTTGGCAGGCCCTGGCCGTCCTGCCCATCGCTTTCCTTGGCGGTCTGGCCTTTGGGGCCATGGGCATGGCCGTCACCAGCGTCACCTCGTCCATCGACATGTTCAACCTGCCGATCTTCCTGGTCATCACCCCGATGTTTCTTTTCTCCGGGACCTTTTTTCCGCTGGGCGGCCTGCCGGCCTGGGCGGCGGGCATGGCCACCATACTCCCCTTGTACCATCTGGCCGAATTGACCCGGTCGGCCTGCCTGGGCCTTTTAGGTCCGGGGTCCCTGGGGCATGTCCTGTTCCTGGCCGTCTTTGCCGCGGTCTTCCTGGTCCTGGCCCTGGCCGGGATGCGGCGGCGGCTGGTCCGCTAGGGCCGCATCCAACCGCCCGTGTTGGCCGGGAAGCAGGACTGGTACTGGAATGAAGCCTCTTTCCTGAATCAGGACGCGCATGTTTTCGTAACGCCGGCGGCCCCTTGGTCGCCGGCGTTCTTTTTGTGGGGAGAAAGCCGTTGACAATGTCACTCGCCGGTGACTAGAAGGGGCCATGGACACCAGCCACAGTCGCACCGCCCGTGCGCCCAAGGACCGCGAAGCCACCAAACGCCGGCTCATTGCCGCTGTGGGCCGGGTGCTGGCCCGGCAGGGCTTCCGGGCGGTCGGGGTCAACACCGTGGCCCGGGAGGCCGGGGTGGATAAGGTGCTCATCTACCGCTATTTCGACGGCCTGCCCGGATTGGTGGCCGCCTTTTCCCGGGAGGGCGACTTCTGGCCGGACCTGGCCGAACTGACCGGCGGGGATGAACCGGCCTTTCTGGCCCTGCCCTTTGCCGAGCGGGTGGTGGTGGCGGCCCGGAACTATCTGCGCGGCATCCGGTCGCGGCCGCTGACCCAGGAAATCCTGGCCTGGCGGTTTATCGAGCACAACGAACTGACCGAGGCCCTGGACACGGCCCGGGCCGAGGGCGGGGAGGGCATCCTGGAACTGGTGGCCAGGGGCGAGGTCATACCGCCGGTGGATCTCAGGGTTTTTTATGCCGTACTTGGGGCGGCGCTCAACCATCTGGCCGTGCGGGAGCGGCGGGAGCCGACCTTTGCCGGCCTGTCCCTGGACGATCCGGCCAGTTGGGACCGTCTGGACGCCATGATCGGCCGCATCATCCGGGGCGTGCTCGGCCAGGACTGAGGCAGGGCCTTTTTTTTGAGAGTCAATGTCACCGATCGGTGACGTTTCTGTCAGCGGGGCCTCCGGCAGGAGGGGAAAACCTCGGGAAACAGCGCGCCCGGGTCCGGGCGTACAGCGCGAGCCGGCTGCAATCGGCGGATCACAAAGGAGTGTCGCATGCATCAGATCACACAGAACAACATGGTGCCGGCCAAGAATCGTCTGACCACATTTGGACCATGGTGTCTGGGGCTGGGACTTCTTGCCCTGGCCCTGTTGTTGGCTGCCTTGGGCGAGGCCCGGGGGGACGACCGGGCCGGGGCGGCCTTGGAAGAGGATCTGGCCGCCATGGACAAGGCCGGCCGCAAGAAAGGCGCGGATCACGGGCGTGGCCTGCGCGTCGAGGCCGGCGGCAGCTACACGGCCCCGGCCACCGTGTCCGGGGCCACGGTTTCGGTCTGGCAGCAAGAGGGGCGGGTCGCCTATGATACCGGCACGCTCGCCCTGGATCTGGGCGGCACGACCGGCCAGTACGAATTATCCAAGGCTGGCCGCCTGACCCTTGGCGGCCGGGCACCATTTGAGCATCTGACCCGGCTTGACGCCGGAGTCACCCTCAAGGGCGGCTTGTGGCGCGACGTAGCCGGCTTCGTCGGCTTGCGGGGTGATCTCGGTTTTGAAAAGCAGCCCGATTTGAGAGGCCTTGGCGGCACGGCCCTGGCCGGCATTATCGTGCCCCTGGGCAGCCAATGGGCCGTGACCCTGGGCGGCGGCGCATCCGTGACCCCGGTGGATGTCCAGCCCGTGCCGGTGGTCGGGCTGCGCTACGAACCGGCGTCCGTGCCCGGACTGACGGCCAATCTCGGGTTGCCGCGCA
Organism: Desulfovibrio sp. TomC; assembly: GCF_000801335.2. Lineage (NCBI taxonomy): Bacteria > Pseudomonadati > Thermodesulfobacteriota > Desulfovibrionia > Desulfovibrionales > Desulfovibrionaceae > Desulfovibrio > Desulfovibrio sp. TomC. The sequence goes on along the minus strand of NZ_JSEH01000012.1, from coordinate 64,755 downwards.
CCGAGGTGGCCTGGCGGGGCGGGTCGTGGTGGACGCTTCGGGCCACCGGCGACATCGAGAGCGGAACGTACAGGCTTGACGACGACAATCGGACGGTTCCGGGCGGCACGGTCAACCTTTTGGCCGCCCGGGTCGGGGCCGGAGTCGACCTGGAGCCGGCTCCGGGACTTTGCCTGGGACTTGGGGCGTTTTACGCCCTGCCTGGAACCATGACGTTTTACCGGGAGAGCGGCTCCCGGATCAAACGCTATGCAGTTGGCGGCGCGCCGGGCGGGACGGTGCAGCTTCGTTATGAGTTCTAGACGGCCCCATCCCCGCAAAAGGCGTCAGTATTGGTAAGCAATACAGTCGTGTTCCAACCGATCGTTTGCGGTCAGCCGATACGGATGCCGCGGCCCGGCACTGCGGCAGGTCAGCCGGCAGCCAGGGTGTCGATGGCGCTGAGCAGGGAGTCAAACGAGGAGAGGCTGAAGATGATGAGCACCTCGCCGTCGATGAGGTGGTCTTTCATGCTGAACTGGGTGCTGGCCACGAGGATCATGCCGTTGCCCTGGCCAATGATGGAGCTGATGTCGGCCTCAATGTAGTCCGGCGGGGAATAGCGCAGGGGCTCGCCCAGGATGTTGGCAATGGAGCCCATGACGCCGTTTAGGACGATATTGCCCACTTCCTGGAGGGTGGCCGTGCGCATGGAGTCGTCTGCGCCGGGCATGGCCCCGTTGCCGAGCACCACATTGATGAGCTTGTCTGCGGATTTGGGCGGAAAAATAAGGGCGCTGATGCCGGCGAATTGGCCGGTAAACGACAGCTGGACCGCTGAGAAGACCGAGTTGGGGCGCGTGGCGTACAGCGCCGCCAGCTGGTTTGGCGTCAACACCCGCAAGACCGGCACTTGCAGCTGGATGTGGGTGTTGACCATCTGGTTGAGCATTCCGGCGGCCCGGCCCACGCCGATATTGATCAGCTCCTGCATGATGTCGAGCTGCAAGGAGGAAAGCGGCATGGCGGTCAATCCTTGCGGGAGACAAGCAGGCTGGCCAGGGTCTCGCGCAGGACGGCCTGGTCAACGGGCTTGTTGAGAAACTCCCGGGCGCCGAGTTCCATACACCGGGAACGGGTGGTTTCCTGGATGTCGGCCGTGACCACGCAGACCTGGATGCCGGGCTGTTCCCGGGACAGGACTTCCAGCACGGCCACCCCCCCCGGATCGGGCATGTTGAGGTCCAGGAGCAGGACGTGGGGGCGGTGTTCCCGGGCCAGACGCAGGCATTCTTCGCCGTCCTTGGCCTCGAGGACGTCAAACCCGGCTTCCTTGGCGGTTTTGGCGGTCTGGAATCGCTGGAACATGGAGTCGTCGGCAATAAGCAATACGGGCATGGCGTCTTTCCTGTGCCAGCGGCGTGGCTGGCTTGGCGTAAGGGTATATTTTTCGCAAATGCGGCTGGCGGCGTCAAGATTGTCCGACAGCAGCCAGGACGTCGGCAAAGGCGTTTCGAAGCTGGGCGGTCAGGCGCACCGCTTCGTCATAGTGTTGCTGTTTGCCGGCCCGTTCCAGTGCGGCGGCCAATTCCTGGCATAGGGCTGCGCCGATGGTGGCTGCCGCCGATTTCATGGTGTGGCCGTGCAGAGACAGCTTGGCCATGTCCCGATCCTTGAGGGCGAGGTCCGTCGCCTCCAGGCGTTTTCGTAATTCCTGCAAAGAAATAGCCAGAATGGGACTGAAGATTTCTTGATCGATGCCCAGGCGGGCCAAAGCCCAATCCGTGTCCAGTACGCCCTTGGGGCCGTCGGCCGGGACAGGGGACTGGGCCGGCGGGGCCGGCAGTTCCGTCGCCGCCGCCGGCGTGACGGGCGTGGCGGCTTCCGAAGGGGTGAGCAGGTCGATGGTCGAGGCCAGTTCGTCGAGGTTGATCGGTTTGAAGATATAGGCATTCATGCCGGCGGCGGTGCAGGCCTGGCGCACATCCTGGGAAACATGGGCGGTGACGGCCACAATGGGCACGTCGGGATCAGTTACCGGGTTCTGGGGCCTGCCGCCGGCCCGGATGAGGCGGGCGGCGGTCAGGCCGTCCATGGACGGCATCTCGATATCCATCAGCACCAGGTCGAAACGCGACTGGGCCAGCTCGGTCAAAGCCGCCTCGCCGGAGGTGGCGATGACCGCCTCATGGCCGAGTTTGGCGAGGTGAATGTTCATCAGTTTGATATTGACCGGGTTGTCCTCGGCCAGCAGCACCCGCAGGCGGCGTCGTCTGCCCGGCTGGGGGACTGGGTGGGCGGTGGTTGGCCGGCCCGGGACAAAGGGGATGGTCAGGGTGAAACAACTGCCCTTGCCCGGGGTGGAAACCACGGTAATGTCGCCTTCCATGAGATGGGCCATCTCCCGGCTGATGGCCAGCCCAAGGCCGGTGCCGCCGTAGCGGCGGGCCGTGGAATTGTCGGCCTGGCGGAAGCTTTCGAAAATAGTGTCAAACAGGGCCGGGTCGATGCCGATGCCGGTGTCGGCCACGGTGAGATGCAGCCGGGGGGGCTGTCCCGCGTCAGGCGGCGCATGGCAAAGCCGCAGGGACACGCCGCCGGCGGCGGTGAATTTGACGGCATTGCCCACAAGATTGACCAGGATCTGGCGGATTTTGCCGGGATCGCCGCGAACAAGGCGGGGGGCGCCGGCGGTGATGTCCAGGTTGAGCCACAGGTCCTTGTTCCGGGCCGAAACGCCGAGCGTCTTGACCACCGAACGGAATAGCTCGTGGAGATCGTAATCCACCAGCTCAAGGTCCATCTGGCGGGCCTCGATTTTGGAAAAGTCCAGGATGTCGTTTAAAATGCCGAGCAGGTGCTGGGCCGATTCCTGGACCGTTTCCATGTAGTCGCGTTGCTCCGGGGTCAGTGCGGTGTGCAGGGTCATGTCGGTCAGGCCCAAAATGGCGTTCATGGGCGTGCGGATTTCGTGGCTCATGCTGGCCAAAAACCGGCTTTTGGCCTGGTTGGCCCGGTCGGCTTCCTCTTTGGCGGCCCAAAGGGCCTTGAGGTTGCGCCGACGCTCCACGCCAAGGGCCAGCTGTTCGGCCACGGACAGCAGGAGTTCGGCTTCCTTCTTGCCGTACCGGCCGGCATCGGAAAAATGCATCACCGCCATGACGCCGAGCACCTCCTGGCGCACCCGGATGGGGACGCCAAGCCAGACCTCGGGGATACGGCCGCCCGGACAGGTCAGACCGGTCAGGCGCATCCCCCGCCGGGTGACAAGCAGGGGGTGGGCCGTGCGCATGACTTCGATCAAGACGCTTGTTTCCTTGAAGTCGCTGAAATTGTCGCGGGTCAGGGGGGTGAGCCGGTTGGCCAGACCCGTCAGAGGGGGCGGCTGCGGTTCGTCCTGGCTGTCGAAAAGCACATAGTCGAGGCAATCGTTGTCCCGATCGGCCAGGGCAATGGAAAATTCATGCACGTCTATGGCTTCGCCAAGGATGTTGCGAATGGTCGTAAACAGACCGTCCATGTCCTCTTCCGTGGCCACGGCACTGGAGACCCGGTACAGGATGGAGGTGGTTTTTTCGCTGTCGCGCAGTTCTTCCACGGCCAGTCTGGTCTCGGTCATGTCCCGGGCATTGATGACCACGCAACGGTGGTCGAGTCCTGCCTCGGACCAGGGCGAATACTGGATGGAGAGATAGCGGCGACCCAGGCCTTCCAACTGCAGCCAGACCTCGAAACGGACATTGTCGCCGCGCAAGCATTCGGCCATCCGCGGGGCCATGATCTCGTCGAAATACTGTTGTCCAAGAAATTCTGCGACATGGTGGCCGACAATGGCGTCCTGGCTCCGGCCATAGGCCGCCACATAGGCGTCGTTGACGAACAGATACCGGCCCTGCGGATCGACCAGGGCCACGAGGTCCGAGGAGGCGGCAATGATACGGGCATAGCGGCGCAGATCGTGTTCGGCGCTTTCCAGGGCCGAAGAATCCTGTACGAAATGCTCGTAATGCGAGAGTTCCCCGGTTGGTCCGGTTACGATCCGGACATTTCGCCGGGTGGCCAGCAAGGTGCCGTCCCGTCGCCGCACCGAGGCCTCGAAACGGTCCACCCGGCCATCCTCGGCCAACCGGAGGGCGAGCTCGTCGCGCTTGGTCGGATCGGCATAGAGCTGGTCGGCTATGTTGTGGACCATGCGCCCCAACTGGGCTGGCGAGTCATAGCCGTACAGCCGGGCCAAGGCCGTATTGGCTTCGATATAGCGGCCCTCGGGGGTGGTCAGGGCAATGCCCAGCGGGGCATTTTCGAAAACACCCTGGTAACGGCGCAGCTGCTCGGCCAGTTCGGCGCCTTCCCGGCGCAGCCGATCCATGGTTCGTTCCAGCCGGGTCGTGCGCTCGCGCACCCGTCGATCCACCAGGGCGGCTTCGGCCCGCACCATCCGCTCCAGCCGGTACGGTTCGGACACGTCGGCCAACACGCCCACGCCCCACAGGCCGTCGCGGGTGTTGCCCACCAGCTCCAGCATCAGGGACCCATGGCGCAACTCGCCGTCACGGCGACAAAAGAGCACCGCCAGCGTCTGACGGTCGCCCGGAGCGGTCAGGGCGGCCAGCGCGGCAGCCGTTGCCGCAGCCTCCTTGGGGAAGACCGTGTCGAAAAATGACTGCAACGGTTCATGCCGCTCTTTGCCGGAATAGCCAAGCAGCCGACGCAACGACCCGGCCACCCGCATTATCCCGCTGGCCGGCTGCCAGGCGAAAAATCCCTGTCGGGCGTGGGCCGCGGCCCAGTTGATGCCGGCCGCGTCAGGTGCATCCCGGTTGCCCGGGCTAAACAAAAACAACACCGCCGGCTCCACCGCCAGCGCCTGGCAAAAGGCCTCGACCACAGCCAGGGACGGAGCGGCCGCTCCTCGCTCGATCTTGTTTAAATGCTCAAGGGAAACGCCCGACTGGCCGGCCAGACCAGCCTGGGTCAGACCGCATAAGCGCCGTAAGTGCCGCAATCTGCGGCCAAAAAGAAAGTTGAAATCAGTTCGGGCCATGCGGGTTTCCAGCCAGGGAGTGTTTTGCTGGCCCGATAAAAACACGTAATCCCATTACGTGTAAAGCCCTCTATGGAGCGGGAAGGTGTTTGCTAAAAATGACATAACACTTTGATTCTAATAGATTCCATTGACTCCGGGCCAGCAAGTGTTGTTACGCTTGTACAGTACACCCCAAAAGGAGGACGCCCCCATGCGCACCATCAGCCTTCTGGTCCTGGTCCTGTGTCTGTTCGCCGCCGCCGCATTCGCCGGCCCCAACGTCGAAGAGCGTTATGGTCCCGGGCCCAAGAGCTTCACCCTGGCCACCGGCAGCCCCGGCGAGCTGGGCCTTTTGCGTCAGCTCGGCGAAGCCTACTGCGCGGCCAACCAATGCCGCCTCGACTGGATCAAGGCCGGCTCCGGACAGTCCCTTGATCTGCTCAAAGCCGGTGAAACCGACATGATCATGGTCCACGCCCCGGCCGCCGAGAAAAAAGCCCAGGCCGAAGGCTGGGCTGGCTGCGCCAGCCTCATCGGCTCCAACGAATTCTTCATCGTCGGTCCGGCCAACGACCCTGCCGGCATCGCCAAAGCCGCCTCCGCCGCCGCCGCCTACCAGAAGATAGCCAAAGCCCAGGCCAGATTCTTCTCGCGCGGCGACAACTCCGGGACCCACAAAAAAGAAATGGATACCTGGAAAGACGCCGGCATCGAACCCGCCGGCGACTGGTACATCGTCACCAAAGCCTTCATGACCGCCACCCTCAAACGCGCCAACGACGAAGGCGGCTACTTCATGACCGACAGCAGCACCTGGGCGGCCGAAAAAAACAATACGCCCAAACTGGCCGTCCTGTTCTCGGGCGATAAAAAGCTCGTCAATACCTACCACGCCCTGTGCGCCCAGAAAGACGGCAAACCCGTCTCCGACCTGGCCGCAGGCTTCATCACCTTTGTCGCCTCGCCCAAAGGCCAAGCCATCATCAATGCCTTTGGCAAAGAAACCCACGGCGAAGCCCTCTACAACGACGCCGCCTACGCCAAGAAATACGAATAAAGACTGCCGGGGCGCTGCCCCGGACCCCGCCGGGACGCTGTCCCGGACCCTGCCAGGACGCTGTCCTGGACCTGCCGGGGGGGATCATCCCCCCCGGGCCCCCTGGAAGGGGGCGCATGGTGCGGTCGGGGTAAGGCACGGATGCGGGGGCAGGAGGACGGAAAGACTGTTGGGCGCGAAAGCGCTTGGCGGCTTTGCCGCAGGTTCGCCCGGAAAGGCAGCCAACGGCGGGAAAATTCAGGTGGACAAGGGATCCATTGGAAATCCTCTGGCGAGTTGGGTGTTGGAATCGGGGGGCGCATCGCCCCCCGATTCCAACACCCATTCTCTCACGCTCACGCGAACCGGCCTTGCTGCCACCCGCCTCCCCCATTCAGGGGTCCGGGGGGGTGCCCCCCCCGGCCGCCGGAGGCATCTTCTCTTTTGTTTTCAGCTCTTCTCGACTCTTCGCAACAGAACTTACCCTTCAAACTCCTGCAACAAGGCTGCGATCTCTTCGCGGATGACGGCCGCTGCCGCCTGGGGCACGGTGCGTTCCATTGCAGCGGCCATCTCGGTGGTCAAGTCGCTGCGCAGCTTTTTGAGGGCGGCGTCGAGATCGCCGGGCGTCAGGCGGGAGTCGAGTCCCTCCAGGGCTTTTTGGGCATCGGCCTTGGCCTGGGCAGCGGTTTCGGCGGCCTTCTCCAGGTCTTTGGGGGTGGCTGCGTCGGCCAGAAGGCTGGCGCGTAGTTTTTCGGCCAGGGCGTCGGGATCAATGCGGTCTGATTCCAGGGCCTCGATGCGTCCGGCCAGGGTGTCGCCCAGGCTTTCGACGGCCTCGCGGGCGTCTTTGGCCGTTTCGTCCAAGCGGGTCTCCAGGCTGGCGGTCAACTCGTCGGTCAGGCTGGTCCGCAGTTTTTCGGCTAGGGCGTCGGGGTCGATGCGATCCGTTTCCAGGGCTTCGATGCGTCCGGCCAGGGTTTGCAGGCTGTCGCCGGTCGTTTGCAGGCGTTCGGCCAGATCGTCGCCCAGAGATTCGCGCAGGCTGTCCAGGGCTTCGGTGAGGCGTTTGGCGGTGACGAAATCGTCGGGGTCCGGCAGTTCGCGGCGCAATTCGGCGATGCGGGTTTCCATGGTCTGGGCGAAATCTTCGAACTGGGTGTGGCGTCCCTGGGACAGGGCTTCCTGGCGGGTGACGGCTTCGCGCAGGCTATCGAGGGCTGCGGTCAGCTCGTCGTTGCGGGCCGGATCGCCGGCGGCCGGCAGTTCGTCGCGCAAGGCTGTCAGGTGGTCGTCCAGAGTGGCGTGCAGTTCTTCAAGGATTCCGGCCTTGAATCCGTCCAGATCCAGAGCCGGGCTGTGGCTGGCGAGCAGGGTTTCCAGGCGAAGTGACAGGGCTCCTTCCAGCCGGGAGGCCAGGGCCACGGCCAGGGCGTCCTCGTTCGGGACTTCGGGCAGGGCGTCGAGGCGTTGGCCGAGGTCGGCGGCAGCGGTTTCCAGGGCCGCCAGACGTTGGGCCAGGGCCGCATCCGGGGCGGGCTGGACCTCGGGTTGGGCCTGGGGAGCCTTGGACGAGTCGATGAGGGTGTCGAGCGCGCCGAGGTCAATGCCGCCAACCGAAGGCCCGTTGTCGGCTCTGGCCGAGGCAGCTGCGGCCATGGCGGCCAGGGGCACGGCGGCAGCGGCCATGGCTGCGGCTGGGGCGACGGCATCGTCCGTCCCGTTCGCCATGTCTGCCATATCGGGCATGTCCGCCATGCCCGGCAGATCGACTTCAGGGGAATCGGGCAGCGCGCCAAGCAGGTCGGGCATGGCGGCATCGTCGGCATAGGGTTCGGCCAACAGGGCGTCGAGGTCGGCGTCGGACACCGCGTCGTCGTCGTCGGTGAGGACGGCGGCGATGGCTTCAGGCGTTTGCAGTTTCGGACTGTCTGCGGCAGCGCCATCCAGGGCTTCTTCGGCCGGGGCGTCGGCAGAGGATTGTTCTTCGAGGTCGCCGAAATCGAGGTCATCGAAACTGTCGGCCGTGTCTTTGGCCTTGGGCGCGTCGCCTTTGCCCAGGTCGTCGAAGCTCATGTCGGAAATATCCAGGGCGTCGTCGTCGGCACTGGCCGGGACGGCGGCCTTGGCGGGGGCGGCGGGCTTGTCCTCGTCGAAGGCGAGGATGTCCGGACTGTCGGGTGCATCGAGGCCAAGGCCGGCGAGATCCATGATGTCGTCGTCGGCGTCAGCGTCGGCGGTGGCGGCAGTGGGGGTGGCTTTGGCGTCGTCGTCCGCGATTTCGAAGCCGGCCAGATCGAACAGTTCGTCGTCGGCGTCGGCCGTGGCGTTTTGAGCCGCCGGAACGGCTTTGGCCGGCATGGGTTCGGCATCGCCGAAGAGGTCGTCGAGTTCCTGTTCGAAACTCATGTCGACGTCGTTGTCGCCGGCCGCGCTTTTGGAGTCGGTTCCCTCTTCCACGAAGTCGGTGAGGTCGATGATGTCGTCGTCGCTGTCGGGAAGGGGCTTGTCGATCGCCATGGGATACCTCGGCCGATTAGGCGTCAATGCGGGCGCGAGGCCGGGTGATAGGCACCCGGCCTCGCGTCCTTCGTGGAGTTTAGGCGCCGCCCTTCTTGGGATGGCACTCGGGGCACTTGGTGGGGCCCTTGGCTTCCTTCTTGTGGCAGCCCATGCAGCTGTTTTCGCTCTTCATGTCATGGAAGGCACGGTAGAACGATTTGTCGCTGGTTTTGTCTTTCGGGTCGGTGCTGTCATGACACCCGGCCGAGGCGCACTTCTGGGTGGCTTCGCCTTTGTGGTGGCAGACTTTGCAGTCGACCTTGGCATGGCCTTTGTGGGAGAATTTCACTTCGCCCTGGGTGGCGGCAAAGCCCTCGGGGGCCTTGATGACGCCATCAGCCGGGGCATCCACGGCCTGCACCACGGGCAGGGCCACGAAGCCCACCAACGCTGCACACATGAGACACGATAACAATGCCTTTTTCATTCCTCACACCTCCTTCCAAGAATAATTGTTCACTTAGAGGGTGTACGGCCAGCCTGGACAGGCTGTCAAGGTGTACTGGCCGGAAAAGACGGTAGATTCCGTCCTGCAGCAGTCGGAAATTACTGTCCCAGGTCGTACTTGCCGCTATAGCCGCGCGGGGTGAGGATGCGTCCGGCAGCCATGCGGCTGGCGCTGTTGCCGACAATGACGATGGTGAGCATATCGGCCCAGGCCGGGTCGGCGGCGGAAAGCGGGGTGACGCGGATGGCCTGGGCCGGGCGAAAGGCGCTTTTGACCATGCCGACGGGGGTTTCGGGGCTGCGGTGGCGGGCGGCGCAGGCCAGGGCGGCGGTCAGGTGGCCGGCGCGTTTTCGGGAGCGCGGGTTGTAGATGGCCACGACGAAATCGGCGGCAAAGGCGGCTTCCAGGCGTTGTTCGATGACCGGCCGGGGCGTGAGCAGGTCGGAGAGGCTTACGACGGCGAAATCGTGGGTGAGCGGCGCGCCGAGCAGGGCGGCTGCGGCGCAGACCGCCGGGATTCCCGGCACCACGGTAAAGGCGACATGCCCGTCCAGGCCAAGGGTGGTCAGCATTTCCAGGGCCAGTCCGGCCATGCCGTAGACTCCGGCGTCGCCGCTGGAGACGAGCACCACCCGCCGGCCTTCGGCCGCGGCTTCCAGGGCGGTGCGGCAGCGGGCCACTTCGTGGGTCATGCCGGTGGCGGCCACGGTCTTGCCGGCCAGCAGCGGCGGCGGCACAAGCTCGATATAGGCGGTGTAGCCGACCACCATGTCGGCCGCCTGCAAGGCCGTCTGGGCCATGGGAGCCAGGAGGGCAGGGTCGCCTGGGCCAAGGCCCACCACGGTCAGCGAGCCAGGGCGATGGCTGCCGTGGAAAAGCCGGTCCTTGTTTTCGGAGCCAGCAGTCTGCCTCCCCCCGTCGCCAGTATTGCCGCGGCCTCGCATACGCTGCCCACTCCCATATGTTTGGCCACCACCGCCGAGGGGTGGGGCACGCTGACGCCGGCCAGTTGGTCGGCAGTGAAAAAAAGGATGTCCAGGCCGAGGGTCCGGGCCGCTTCCAGAAGCCCGACCTCGTCGCGCTTGGCCTCGATGCTGGCCAGGGCGGCCAGGCTTCCCGGGGCCAGCCGGCGCTCCCGGCAGACATGGTCGAGCAGGGACAAAATGTCGGCGGCCGGGGTCCCCCGGCGACAGCCCACGCCGGCCGTGAGCACCCGGGGGCGCAGATACAGGCGCGTTGGCGTGTGCGGGCCGGTGCGCCAGTCCACCAGGATCAGGGGCGAGTCCGGCGCAACCTGTTCCGGGGCGGCCACCCATTCGAAATGGTTGAGCGCCTTGGCGTGCGTCACGGCAAATAGACCCAGGGGATCGAAGACGGCCACGGGTTGGCCGGCGGCCAGGGCGGCATTGATCCGGCGGGTGGCCACGGGATTGTCCAGGCCAAGGCCGAGGTCCCGGGCCAGCAGTTCGATGGCCGGGGCGCCGGCCGCGTCAGTGGCCGTGGTGACAACGGGCATGGCCCCGGTCAGGTCGGCCACGCGCCGGGCCAGATCGTTGGCGCCGCCCAGATGGCCGGAGAGCAGGCTTATCGCGAAATGGCCGGTGTCGTCCAGGCAGACCACGGCCGGATCGGACGTCTTGTCGCGGACAAACGGGGCAATGGAGCGCACGGCGATGCCGCAGGCGCAGATGAAGATGTGGGCGCGAAACCGGGCAAAGGTCCCGGCGACAAGGTCGGCAAGCGAGGCAAACGGCGCGGCCTCCGGGACGGCCAGCCGGGACAGGGCGTGGAGCCTGGACGGAAGGGCTGCGGCGAGAGTTTGGCCGAGGCGCGCCCCTTTTTCGGTGACGGCGTAGATGGCGATGTCGGGAGTGGTCATACGCAGCGCAGCCTACAGTATTTCCCCTTGGGACTAAAGAAGGGATCCTGGGGAACCGATAGGGCTTTTGATACGGAGCGAACCGACAGGAGCAGGCCATGATCGATGCGGTGGACAGCGGCGGCTACGGAGTGCTTGGGCTGTATGCGGCCCAGGCTCCGGTCGTGCCCGAAGCGCCGCCCACGCCGCCGGTCACGAGTCCCGCCGCCGAACCGGCCCGGGCGGGCCAGGCCGTCCAGCCCATCCAGAGCCAGGGCAGCGTCCCGGTGACGCCGTCCGAGCCCGGCGCGGACGGATCGGCCCTGGGCGGGCGCGACTTCGGGGACAGCGGCCAGGGCCTGGCCCGCCAGGCCGTCGTGCTGACCTCCCTGGCGGCGGCTTCGGGACCGTCCGCCGGATCGGCTGCTACCGGCCTCCAGACAGCCTCCGCCCCAACGACCGGCCGGGCGCTTCGGGCCTATGACCGGGCCGGGGCTGCGACCGCCGCCGCCAGCAGCGGGCGCACCGGCGTCATGGTGGCGGCCCGGGTGTAAACCGGGCTGGCGCTGGTCCGGCCTTGGCGTTTTTTTTATTTGAGAATGCCCGAGCGGGCGACGGCGGTTTTGTCCGTGGTCCGGGGCTTGGGGAACGACACCGTGACGGTGGTGCCTTTTTGTTCCGAGGTGGCCATGGCGATTTTGGCCCCGTGGGTCTCGGCGATGAGTTTGGCTCCGTAGGCCCCAAGGCCGGTGCCGTCTTTCTTGCCGGCAGTGGCGAATTTGCTGAAAAACCGGTCCCGCACCGGAGCCGGCACGGCCCCGGCGTTGTGCACGGCCACATCCAGGGTGCGGCCCTCGGTCAGGGCCACTGTCGCCCGCGCTCCGTTTGGCGAGGCCTCCAGGGCATTTTTGATCAGGTTGGACAGCATGGTATAGAGCAGCATTTCTTCGCCGCGCACGGCAAACGCATCCCCCTCGGCCCGGGCGCGCCCGCGCACCGTCACCTCAAGGCTCAGGTTCGTGGCCTCAATGACCCCGCGCAGCTCGCCGGCGATATTGTCCAGGATGGGGAGAATATCCACCTGCTGGGGCGAGAGTTCGTAGACCCCGCGCTCCATGCGGTAGAGATCAAGGGACTGGTTGATCATGTTGAGCATCCGGTAGCCGGCGTGCTGCATGAGGCTTAACATGTCGTTTTGCCGCTCGGTCAGGTTGCCGTCGCGGCGCAACAGTTGGGGCAGGGTGAGCACGGCGGTCAGCGGGGACTTGAGATCGTGGCGGGTCATGCGCTCGACGTCTTCGCGCAGGCGTTCGGCCTTTTTGCGATCCGTGATGTCGACGATGGTATAGCCCAGGATGTCGGCGAAGTGGGTGGCGAATTCCGAGCCTTTCTCGCTGGTGTAGCGGTCCGGGTTGGAGTCGAAAAAGCTTAGGATGCCGACGAGCTTTTGCGGGCCGAACTTGTCGCGCAGCGGGTAGATGAAGCAGGAACCCAAAAGCAGCACCTTGCGTTCGGCGCAAAAGCCCGGGCCAAAGAAGAATTCCGGTTTGGGCACGGCTTTGATGGACCCCATGAACGGTCCCGGGCCGGTGGCCTTGGGCATGAGTTCGGCCAGCCCCTTGCGCAGCTCGGCGGCCTCGGCCAGCCGGGCTCCGGGCGGTTCAAAGGGGGCGTATTCGCCGGCGTCGAGCAGCAGGCTGACGGCGCGCAGCCCGAAAAGGTCCTTGATGCGATCGAGCACGGCCGGCAGATCTTCATGGGCGCGCATGAGTTCCACGACCCGGATGGCCTTGCGAAATTTTTCAAAGGCCGTGAAGCTGCCCTCGAAGCGATCCACCACGGTCTTGAGCTTGGCCTGCAAATCCACGCATTGCTTGCGGTTGCGTTCGGTTTCCTTGCGGCTGTCAAGGAGTTCGGCCTGGGCCAGGGCCGTGGCGTTGGCCCGCATTTTGACGGTCCGGCGCAACTCGGCAATGGTTTTTTTAAACCGGTAGCTATTGTGGTCGGCAAAGGCTTCTTCCAGGGCGAGCAGGCGCTCCTGGATGTCTGGAAAATCAAGGGAATCGGCCATGGATGGGATCAGCGCCTGCCGGCGTCAAGGCGGTCGCAGGGTTTCTTACGGCACGACACAACCCCAACCAACCCCGGCACGCGGTGGGCAGGACAACCGGAAAGACGGCCACCGGCACGGCAACAGACGGCCGAAACGGGCTGGACGAGCTCAAAACGCGGCATGAAAGGCTCCCTGGTAGAAGCGAGAGGCCAGACGTCTCCCCGCTTCCTGCGGCTATCCTACGGCAAGCGCCCCCCGGGCGCAACGCCGGGAATCCGGGGTTTTGACTTTCCTTATCGGCGCGGGTAAAAGCGCAACGTCGTTTCCGGCGCAACCGCCGGCACCAAGTCTGGCCCTTTCGCCGCGCAAGGGGAATCCATCTACATGCACTACGTACTTCGCGCCATGGTCATAGCCCTCGTGGCTAGCCTGGTTTTTGTCGCCGCTCCGGTTGTGGAAAACGCCCAGGCCCTGGCCAAGGATACCGGCCGCACCGAGAAGCACCCGGCCGGGTCCGCCGCCCACAAACCGGCCAAGGCCGAAAAAGCGGCCAAGGCTCCCAAAACAGCCAAGACCGCCAAAGCGGCCAAGGCCGAAAAACCGTCCAGACACGCCAAGGCCGCCGTGGCCGAGAGCCCGGCCAAAAAGCCCCGGCGCGGCCGGAAAGCCGCCCCGCCGGTCAGCCCCGACATTGAAAACGAAGAGGGCGATATCGGGGCCTGCGCGGTCCCCACCCTCACGGTCAAATCGGCCATCCTGTGGAACATGAACACCGGGGAGGTGCTCTACGAGCAAAATCCCGACGTGCAGATCCCGCCGGCCTCCCTGACCAAGGTGCTGACCCTGTACATCCTCTTTGACGCCATCCGCCAGGGCAGGCTTCGGCCCTGGGACGTCATCGAGGTGTCCGGACGGGCCGCGACCCAGGGCGGGTCCAACATGCATCTGCGCAGCGGCGAACAGGTCAAGATCACGGACCTGATCCAGGGTATTGCCGTGGCCTCGGCCAACGACGCCTGTATGGCCATTGCCGACAACCTGGAAAACGGCAATGCCGAGGCGTTCGTGGCCCTTATGAACGACACGGCCAAGCGTCTGGGCATGACCAATTCCGTGTTCCACAATCCCAACGGCCTGCCGGCCGAAGGGCAGGTGACCACGGCCCGGGACATGCTCAAATTGGCCGCGGCCTATCTGGAGCAGTTCCCCAAGGCGCTGACCATCCATTCCATGCAGTATTTCACCCACAACAACCGCCAGCGGCATAACGCCAATTCGCTCCTGGGCCGGTACGAAGGCGCGGACGGACTCAAAACCGGGTTTGTGTGCGCCTCGGGCTACAACATCGTGGCCACGGCCAAACGCGGCGACACCCGGTTGATCGCCGTGGTCTTGGGCTCGCGCAATCCCCGCGTGCGGGAGCGCGAGACGATCAAGCTGCTGGATAAGGGCTTTAAGATGGTCCACGCCAAGAAAACGACCGCTCCGACGCCTGTGGCGGCGATCGGCCCGGCCGGCGGGGTCCCGGCCCACCCATAGGGCCGGCCCGGTTGGCCCAGGCCGCACGCAGGCGGCTGGTGGATGATTTTTTGAGGGGAGCGCCCAGGGCGCTCCCCTTTTTTTCGCATCACGCGGAGGAACGAACCATGGGCGCTGTCGACATCGAACCCGAGGATCTGCCGCAGCGCGCCCCTAGCGCGGCTGTTTCTGCCATGCTGGTGTCGGGGCGGGGCCGGACGGCCGCTCACGGGGGTTACGCCGTCCTGGGCAATGAGGAACAGACAGGCTTGACAAAGCGGTTTTAATCGGCCGGAAGGCCGGCCGGTTGGGCGTAGGGCCGGCTGAAGGCTTCGTCCATGGCCTGCTCGAACTGGCCGGCTGTGAAGAGATCGCGCAGGACAAGCGGGGCATTGGCCTCGTCGCCAGCCGGGAAAAAGGCGGCCACCGGAATGGACTGGCTGCCCAGGGCGCGCAAAAGCGCCATGGCCGACGGGGTCTGCCGGGTGAGATCCACCTTCATGAACACGGCCTTGTGGCGCGTGCCCCACTGGGCCACCCGGGCCGGGGTGAGGACCGTGCGTTCCAGAAGCTTGCAGGTCGGGCACCAGTCGGCCGTGAAATCCAGGACCAGATTGTCCCGGCCCAGGCGCTCGGCAAAGGTCTCAGGCGTGTAGGCCACCCACTCGGCCTCGACCGGCGGGGTGAAGGTCAGGGCAAAAGCCAGACCGCCGCCGGCAACGGCCAGGGCCGCCACGCCCATGATCGCGCCGCGCAGGGCGCTCTGGGCCAGATGCATCCGGCCAAAGAGCGTGGCGGCCAGGGCCATGGCCCAGAAAGCGGCCAAAGTGGGCAGGATGCGCCCCGGCGGCAGGAGCGCCAGGAAATACAGGCAGGTGGCCGCCAGCACAAAGGCCATAGCCCGCTCCAGGCTCTGCATCCAGGCGCCGGGGCGGGGCAAAAGCCGCACCAGCCGCGGCCAGATGGCCAGGACGGCGTAAGGCGAGGCCATACCCAGGCCGATGGCGGTGAAGACCGTCATGATGACGTGCTGGGGTTGCAGCAGGGTCCAGGCCAGCACCCCGCCCAGAAACGGTCCGCTGCACGGGGTGGCCAGCAAAGTGGTCAGGGCTCCGGTCAAGAAAGCGCCGCGCCGGGTGTGCCCCCGGGTGCCGGAAGAGATCTTCAGATCCACCACCGGCAGGTGGAAGACGCCAAAAAGACTCAGCGACAGGGCAAAAAGCACCACAGCCACCACAATGGCCAGCCCTGGCGACTGGAACATCTCGCCCCAGGCCAGACCGAACGCCCCGAGGATGAGGCTTAAAAGCAGAAAATAGACCACGATGCCCAGGGCAAAAAAGAAATTATGCTCACGCAGGATGCGCCGGCGCTCGAGCTTGCCCTCCTCGCCACTGATGGCCAGCAAGCCCGAGAGCTTGAGGCTCACCACCGGCAGCACGCAGGGCATGAAATTGAGGATGAATCCGGCGGCAAAGGCCAGCATGGCGGCCTTGAGCAGCCCGGAAACCTCCAGGGCCGGGGTAAACGAGCGCGGGGTCAGGCTGGGGGTGGCCGGCTGCGCGGGCGATGCAGCGGCCGGGGTCGCGGGCACGGCCGCAACCGGAGGGTGGAGCAGGGAGGCCGGCAGGGACGGATCGGGACAGGCGGTCAGGGGCGAGGCCAGGGCCGCGTTTCGCAGGGCCAGGAAAAGCGGCCACCAGGGCTGGGTTTCGGCCTGGGGCAGATCGACGACGGCCAGCTCAGCCAGGGGCAGCGACACGGCCAGGGTCGAGGGCCAGCAGCTGGTGTCGGAACAGGAAAACACCCGGATTTCGCCGCTAAGGACCGGGGCGCTGCGGGCCTGGTCGGAGAGCGGCACGAAAATGGGGGTGCGGCCTTCGTAAATCAGGACGGTTTTTTCAGGCTCCAGCGGGTCCGGGGTGGGGATGCCCGGAGGAAACAGGGCCGGGGCCTGGATGTCGCCGGCGGTCAGGTTGGCCCGGGCCGATTGGCCGGACTCGGCCGGACCCACGGCATAGGCGTGCCAGCCCGGGGCGGAAACCAGGGTCACCACCGCCAGGATCTGGCCCGAGGGGTCGCCCTTGGGCAGACGGAACAGGGCGGGTTCCAGCCGGGCCGGCAATTGTTGGGCTGCGGCTGCGGCAACGGGTTCCGGGGCAGCCGGCGTTGCGGCCGGCTGGGAGATCGCCTGGGCAGCGGGCAGGCCGGCTGGTCCGGCCGTGGCTGCTGCCGGGACCGCCGCAACCGTCCGGAGGTCGGGCCTGTCGGTCGTCGGGGGCTGGGCGCCGGCCAGAGACAGGCCGTCGAGGCACAGGATCGACAGGACCAGGGCGGCCAGCAGCAGGCCGTTACAGGCTGGCCGGAAGCGACGGGCGCGGGGCCGGGGGGGGAAGCGGTCGCAATCCGCAAGGCGTGTTGGTGCCATGGCGGCGATCCCTGGCGCGGTCCCGGGCGGTCGCATGCCCCGGGATCGGCTGGCGGCGCGGCGGATCACTCGAAGCAGAACTCCAGAGTGAAATCCCCATACTCGGTGGAAAACGGGATGGCCACCACAGGGCCGGAGGTGATGTGGCTGATGGTGTGATTGTCGCCGAAAATGACCGTGGGCGTGGACGAGGACAGATTGAGGCCAAGCTGGCTGAGGCCTGCCCGGGCCTGGCCGGAAATCATGTTGGTGATTTCACCGACGGCGTCTTTGGCATCCTGGATGATATCGGCAATATCGTCGCCGAGCATGTTCTTGACGACGGCAATGGCACATTTCTTGGAGAAGCTGATGGAGATGCTGCCGTTGCGGTCGCCCGTCAGGCCAACGACGGCGGAAACGTCGCCAGCAGCGGCTGACGCTTTTTTGACGTACGGTTTGCCCGGTTTGGGATCCAGCTGGGCCATCATGGTCAGGACATGCCTGGTGGCATCGACAAAGGGCTTGGCAACTTCAGCATCGGTCGGTTTCATGGGCGTCCTCGGGTTGCCTGCCGGGTATGGCGGGCGTGTCAACGAATCAACGTATCGCGCCGCACACTACATCAAAACCTCCAGCTCTGTCACTAGGGGCCTGTACAGGCTTTTGCAGCCGGAAATACGCCTTGCCACAGCGGTGCGTATTGCGTAGGAATAGTAAGGGAAGGTGCTGTTTTGTTACGAGAAAAATCTGCAATACCAGCGCGTTGCAGGGGTTTTGGCCCTGCCGGCGAAAAGACTCCCGATCCTGCCCGGGGCGCGGGGGAAGGCGTTCATGCCTAGGCACGCCCAGGGGCAAAGCGGCTATGGGGCCAAAGCCGGGAGCGGCGTGGCCGACTGGCAGGCCCTGGAAGTGCAGCTCACCCGGACGCGCGTGCTGTTGCAGGAAATTCTCGTCCATCTGCAGGAAGTCCTTAAAAATTTGCGCACGGCCCGAAATGGCTCCACCGCATCCGCCGGTCGGGCTGAGGCCGCCGGCGCCCGTTTCACCACTGCCCGCGACTCCCGTTTTCGCAGCCAGCCGCCCCCTCCTCCGCCGCCGCCGGGCGGAGCGGACCGCTTTTCCCGCACCCAGGCCCAGGGAGCGGCCGGACCCTCGGCCGGGACCTTCGAGCGCAACCGCTTCAAGGCGCGCCCCCACGCCGAGGCCAAAGGGCCGGCCGCCGGGGCGTCTTCGGCCGGCAGCGCCCAGGCCTCGGCCGCAGGACAACAGCGCCCTGGAGCCGGTCAGGCCGCTGCCGGCGAGGACAGGACCCGCGCCAGCCACACCGGATCGGCCCGGCCCGGCCAATCCACCTTCCGCGCCCATGCCGGCGTCCACCGGGAACGCCCGCGCCCGGAATCGACCTTCCGGGCCAGGACGGCCGGTCCTGAAGCCGACGCCGGTTCCCGCAGCACCGGACAGCAGCGGACAACCGCCGGCGGGAGCAATGGCACGGCTGCCGGAGCCGCCGGCCGGACCGGGACGACCGCCGGGGCAACCGGCAGCGCCCGGGGAGCCTCGCAACAAGGCCAGCAGGCCGCCGGAGCTTCGCGGCCCCATGCCCGGCCACGTCCCGAACGTGCGGCCGATGGATTTCGCCCTGACCGCGACCGCCAATACCGCGCCCGGGAGATGGCCCGCAAAAACGGCATGAATCTCAAGTGCGCCTACGATATCCTGTGCCTGGATTATCCCTGCTCCGTGGATGAGATCAAAAACGCCTACCGTCACATGGCCCGGATGCACCACCCCGATCTTGGCGGCGACGAAGAAGCCATGAAAGACGTCAACGTGGCCTATGAACTGGCCATGCGCTTCTCCGCCGGCCGCCGCACCGCCACCGCCTGGGCTGTGTAAAAGGCTTGATTTTGGGAGGGGGAATGCCTCCGGCGGCCGGGGTGTCGCGTGCGAGAAGAATAAAGAATGCCTCCGGCGGCCGGGGGGATGATCCCCCCGGACCCCTGCACAGGGAAAAGCTTATTTTTACCGAAGCCTCTTGCGTTATCCCCTTGTCGCATTTGTGTGTGATGCGCGGCTGGGGGGTGCGCTCTGGTTTCGGACTTGACGAAATCGCCTGGGCGTGGACTCATAGAGTTGTGGGAGTGTCATGCAACCCACAACCGAAGGAGTCCCTTCATGTCGCCTGCCGTCGCCTTCACCTCGTCCCTGGCCGAAGAATACCGCCGCCTGTATGCCGCCGCCGCCATCCGCCCCGAGCGGGCGGCTGAAACGGCCCGTCTGGCCCGACGCATGGCCGAGCCAACCCGGTTGGCCCGCTACCGGACGGTCGGGGACCGGGTCGGCGTGCCCTGGTTTGTCGTGGCCATCCTGCACGCCTTGGAAGGGAGCCTGGATTTTACCCGCCACCTGCACAACGGCGATCCGCTGACCGGGCGCACCGTGCGCGTGCCCAAGGGTCGCCCCCTGGCCGGAACCCCGCCGTTTGCCTGGGAGGACAGCGCCACAGACGCCCTGGCCCTGGCCGGTCTGGACGCCTGGGACGACTGGAGCATTCCCGGAGTGGCCTACGTCCTGGAGCGGTATAACGGCTTTGGCTATCGCCGTCGGACGCCGCCCGTGCCCAGTCCCTATTTGTGGAGCTTCACGACGGTCTATGTGTCGGGCAAGTATGTGGCTGACCATGTCTGGTCACAGTCGGCAGTGAGCCGGCAATGCGGCGGCATGGCCCTCTTGCGGGCCTTGCTTGAGGCTGGTCTGGCCGAACTGCCCGGAGACCGGGCGGCGCATCGGCCGGGCGAGGAAACCGGATTGGCGATGTTGCCCTTGAACCGGGAACCAGCCGTGTCCTGGCCGGCCGGGGCTGCCGGCCTGTGCGTCGCGGCCACGGCCGCCCAGACGCTTCGCGTCTAGGGGACCGTCGCCCAGGGCGCCCGCCCCTCCAGCTCTCGTCCAGCGCCAAACCCCCTGGAAAATTGGTTCCCATCAAGGGGGCCGGGGGGATTATCCCCCCCGGCCGCCGGAGGCACTCTTTCTCTTCCCCTTCTTCTCTCCCCCTCTCTAGCCTCTCCCTCCCCCTCACTAGTCGCACGGCTGCGGCGGCGGGGCTTCGATGGTGTCGAGGCGGGAGCCGCCGCCGGCCACGCGGCTGATGTAGAGGGATTTGACCGGGTTGCCGTCGTCGATAAAGTCGAAGACGCCGGTGACGCCGTCGTGGGGCGGGAGTTCGATGAGGGCTTTGGTCAGGGCTTGGGGTTTGACCGAGCCGGCCTGGGCTGCGGCGGCGACGAGCACGTCCACGGCGTCCTGGGTCAGGGCTCCGAGTTCGGTGGGCGGGCGTTTGCGTTCCCGGGCAAAGGCGGCCGCGTAGGCCGCCGCCCGCGCCCCCGGGGCTTCCTGCCGCCAGTGGTCCACGAAATAGGCCCCGTCAAAGGCGGCCAGCCGGGAGACTTCCGGGCCGTCCCAGGTGTCGCCGCCGATGAGGATGCCGGTGAATCCGGCCTTGCGGGCGGCCAGGCCAAGCAGCACCGCTTCCTTGCCGGCGACCGGCAGGAACAGGCCTTGCGGCGCGTCGGCCAGGGCTTGGGCCACGATATCCCCGAACTGGCGGGTGCGGTCCTGGTAAACGAACACGGCCGGGCGGCCGCCGCAGGCGCTAAAGGCCTGGGCAAAGGCGTCGGTCAGGGACTGGCTGGAGAGATCGTCTGCATTGGCGATGATGGCCACCCGGGTCAGTCCCAGTTCCCGGCTGGCCAGCCGGCCGAGGACCATGCCCTGGAAGGCGTCGGTAAAGGCGATGCGGAAAATGTTGGGCCGGCCGGCCGTGACTACGGCTGCCGTGGACGAGGGGGCGATGAGCGGAATGCCGAGCGCATCGGCGGCCAGGGCGGCGGCGTCGGCCTGGCTGCTGGCGTAGGGGCCGATAATGGCGGTCACATGGTCTTTTTCGACAAGTTTTTTGACCGCCTGGGCCGCCTCCTCCGGGGAATCCTTGTCGTCGGCGATAAAGAGGCGCAGGCGACAGGGCTTTCCGTCGATGGTCGGCTGGCCTGCGGCATTGGCGGCGTCCACGGCGAACCGGGCCGCTTCCAGGGCGTCGCGTCCGGTCCGGAAGTCCTCGCCGCTAAATGTGGCGATAAAGCCCAGGCGCAGTTCCGTGTCTTTGTTGCCAAAGCAGCCGGCCGCAAAGAGCAGGCCGGCTCCCAGGGCCAGGGCCGCAAAGAGGACCGGCAGCGGGGGGCGGCGGCGCATTGGCATGGACGCTCCTAGTCGGTCAGTCGTTGGGACAAAATGGCGCCGAAATGGTCTTCCCACCAGGCCAGGAACGGCTGGTCGGTAAAAAGCGTTGGGCCAAAAACCACTTCCGGATCATAGGTCCACACCGTCAGACCGTCCAGATGGGCCGCGCCTTGGCGTAGCTTGAGATCGAAGCGCGGGCTGGTGACGATGGTGGCGGCCCGCAACCGGATGGCGTCGGCCCGCAGGTGTTCGAAGTCCTGGCGGGTGAAGCGATGGCGGTCATGGACGAAAAAGGCCATGCGCGGCGCGGCTTCGAGGTCGCGGCGAAAGAGATCGGGCAGGCTGTCGCGGTCGGATTCGCCAAGGACCGTGATGTAGGGTGTGCCGGCCAGGGCCGAGGCTTCGGCCGGGCCGTCGGGGCCACGCCAGCGCCAGAGGTCGAAAGTCATGGCGAAAATAGGCTTGCCGTAGACGGCCAGACGTTTCTCGGCTGCGGCCATGGCCGCCTGGATGGTGTGGGGACCGGCGTGGATGATGAAGGCCGCGGCCTGGGACAGCACCTCTTGCCCGCGCCGCCAGGAGCCGGCCGGGAACACCCGGCCGAAATTCGCACCCAGGTCGTCGGGGGTGAGGATGGCCAGCTCCAGGTCCCGGCGTAGGCGCGGCTGGCCCAGGGCGTCCTGGAGGAGCAGCATGTCCGGGCCGAAGGTGCGGATGGCCGAGGCAGCGGCGTTTCGCGGATCGGCGTCGATGAGGATGCGTCCTGCCGGGGCGTAGCGGGCCAGCAGGGCCGCTTCGACGCCGGCCTCGTCCGGGTGGGTGCCGGGCATGACCTGGAACGGGTGGGCCGGCGGGCAGCCGTCGCCGACCGGCCCGGCCACGGCCGCGCCCACGCCTCGGGCCGCAGCCCAGCCCAGAAGCCAGGAGGTCAGCATCACCCGGCCCCGGCAGTCCGGGGACATGCCGCCGACCGCCACCGTGGCCGCAGCCGGCCGGCAGACTTTGGCCAGGTCCAGGGCAAAGCAGCGGGCTTCCAGGCGTCGGTAGAGGGCAAAAAGTCTGGACGGCGGGATGAGCAGGCCCCGAAGGAGCCGGCGGCCGAGGTCGCCCGGAGCCGGACGCGGGGCCGAAAGGGTGGAGGGGCGGGAAGGTTTGTCCCTTCGCCGCCGGGTGCGACGTGCGTTGGCCATGGCGGGGATTACCCGTTTCCGGCCAAGGCTGGCCGGAAACGGGCATGTACAATGAAGGGCCTAGTCCCTGCTCGATCCGCCGCCAAAAAGGCGCAGCATCATGAGGAACAGGTTGATGAAATCGAGGTAGAGGGTGAGCGCCCCGAGGATGGTCCCCCGCCGCACGGCCGTGGCGTCGTCGGCCGGGGCCATGTCGCCCATGACCTTGAGCTTTTGGGTGTCGTAGGCGGTAAGGCCCGTGAAGACCAGCACGCCCACGCAGGAGATGATGAAGTCCATCATGGCGCTTTTGGTGAAGATGTTGACCACCGAGGCAATCACCACGCCGATAAGGCCCATGAACATGAAGCTGCCGAGGCTGGTCAGGTCGCGCCGGGTCATCAGGCCGTAGAGGCTCATGGCCCCGAACATGCCGCCGGTGACCAGAAAGGCCTTGAAGATCGTGGCCTGGGTGTAGACGATGAAGATGGACGACAGGGTCACGCCGTTAAGCGCGCTGTAGAGCATGAACAGCCCGCTGGCCGTGCCGGCCGACAGACGGTTTATGGCGGCGGACAGGCCGACGACCAGGGCCAGTTCGGCGATGATCAGGCCATAGAATATGATGGCATTGCCGAAGACGGCCTGCCTGATGGCCGGGCTTGAGACCACGAAGACCGAAGCGGCGGCGGTCACCAGCAGGCCCAGGCTCATCCAGCCGTAGACGCCGCGCATGAAGGCGTTTACAACTTCGACGCGGGACTGCGTCGTTTGCATTGAGCGGTACGGGTAGCTCATGTGAATCCTCCTGAGGAATAAACGAGACTATGTTCAGTCTATAACGCGCCGTTTGGCCGGTGGCAAGTGGAACCGGGCCAGCCGGGGGAGCGAAGGAGCGGCATGGAGCAACGGCTTTTAGAAGTGACAGGGCTGACCACGGTGTTTGACGGTCCGTCCGGGCCGGCCATGGCCGTTGACGACGTCGACCTGACCCTGGACCGGGGCGGGGTGCTGGCGGTTGTCGGCGAATCGGGCTGCGGCAAGACCGTGCTGTCCCTGTCCATGCTCGGGCTGGTGTCGCCGCCCGGGCGGGTGACGGCCGGCCGGGCGCTTCTGGGCGGGGTGGACATCCTGGCCCTGCCCGAGAGCGAGCGCCGCACCATTCGGGGCCGGCGGGCCTCCATGATCTTTCAGGAACCCATGACCGCGCTCAATCCCGTGCTGACCATCGGCGATCAGGTGTCCGAACCGCTGCGCGTCCATGCCGGGGCTTCCCGGCGCGAGGCCCTTGATGCGGCCGAGGCCATGCTCGCCCGGGTCGGGCTGCCCGAGCCGCGTCGCCGGCTGGCCGGCTATCCCCACGAACTGTCCGGCGGCCAACGCCAGCGGGTCATGATCGCCATGGCGCTCATGCTCTCCCCGGAGCTTTTGATCGCCGACGAGCCGACCACGGCCCTGGACGTCACGGTCCAGGGGCAAATCCTGGAACTGATGCTCGATCTGGCCCGGGACGCCGGCACGGCCATCCTGCTTGTCACCCACAATCTCGGGGTGGTGGCCCAGACCGCCGACGACGTGGCCGTCATGTATGCCGGCCGGGTGGTGGAACGCGCCCCGGTGGCGGCATTTTTCAAGGGTCCGGCCCATCCCTATTCCCAGGGCCTGCTCGCTTCGCTGCCGCGCGTCGATGCCCCCGGACGCCGCCTGTCCCCCATCCCGGGCACGGTGCCAGGTCTGTCCGACCTGCCGGCCGGCTGCCATTTCCACCCCCGCTGCCCCCACACATTTGAACCCTGCTCCCGGCAGACGCCGCCGCTTTTTGCCTTGCCCGGCGGCCGGCAGGCGAGGTGCTGGCTCCATGCATCCTGAAGACTCCGCCAAACCGCTGCTGGAACTGGCCGGCGTTTCCCGCCGCTATAGCACCAAAGAGGGTTTTTTCACCCGACGCGAACGGGTGGTGCGGGCCGTGGACGATGTGGACCTTGTCGTGGCTCCGGGCGAGACGCTGGGGCTGGTCGGCGAATCAGGCTGCGGCAAATCGACCCTGGCCCGCATGGCCGTCGGCCTGGAGCCGCCCAGTGCCGGCACAGCGCGTCTGGCCGGCATCGACCCCTGGGCCGGAACCACGGCCCAGCGCCGCCAGTTGCCGCGTCTGGTGCAGATGATCTTCCAGGACCCCTATTCCTCGCTCAATCCGCGCCTGCCTATCGGCTGGACCGTGGCCGAAGGGCTGCGGGCCATGGGCGGCCTGTCCGGCCGGGAGCGACGGGAACGGGTGGCCGCGTTGCTGACCCAGGTGGGACTGGCCCCGGAACATGCCAGACGTTTTCCCCACCAGTTTTCCGGCGGCCAGCGCCAGCGGGTGGCCATTGCCCGGGCTCTGGCCCTGTCGCCGGCCCTTTTGGTGTGCGACGAGCCGGTCTCGGCCCTGGACGTGTCGGTGCAGGCCCAGGTCCTAAACCTTCTGGCCGATCTCAAGGAGCGTCACGGGCTGGCCTATCTGTTTATTTCCCACGATCTGGCCGTGGTCGGCCATTTAAGCGACCGGGTGGCGGTGATGTACCTGGGACGGATCATGGAACTGGCCCCGGCCCGCGCCCTTTACGCCGGGCCGCGCCATCCGTATACCAGGGCGCTGCTCGCGGCCGTGCCGGGACTCGACCCCGGCCAGCGGCGACGGGTTGCCCTGCCCGGCGAAACGCCCAATCCGGCCGCCGCCCCGACAGGCTGCGTGTTTCATCCCCGCTGCGACCGGGCCGTGCCCGGCTGCGCCGACGAAAGCCCGCCCCTGGCCGAGGTCGCGCCCGGACATTTTGTGCGCTGCTCGCGCCTGTAGAAGAGGAAGAGAAGAGAAAAGAGGCCTCCGGCGGCCGGGGCTTTGCCCCGGACCCCACCGGGGGGATGATCCCCCCGGACCCCCGCAACGCTTGGATGCGGGAACGGGCGGGACACGACACGAACGATACGCAAGGAGAGAAGCGATGGACGACATCGAAAGAGCCAGTCAGGAAATATTCCGCGTCTTTATGGCCGAACACTGGGTTCGGTTCTATTTCGCCATGGAGAACGAGGGCGTGGTGTTCCTCGACGTGCCGGCCGAGGTGATTGAGGCGCTCAAGGGGGCGGATGCCGTTCTGGGCGAGTTCGTGGCCGGCGTCAACGGCCAGTCCATCGACATGGAATCCTCGCGCCGGTCCGTGGCCGAATTTGTCTTTCGCACCATGGAAGGCGGCTCCTACCCGCCTGGCCTGGTAGCCCGGGCCTTTGACGGCAAACCCCTGGCCCTTATGCTCAAGCTTTTCTCGGTCTGGTTGTCCGGCCACGAGGAAATGCTCGACGCCGAGGCGCTGCCTCTGCTTGAATGGGAGCGGCTTTTCACCGTCTGGCGGCAGGACCCGGCCGTGGCCCGCTTCGCCGCCAATCTGGCCACTGCCGGCAATCCGGCCACGCCGGCCAGCGGCGCGATCCACTAACGAAACAAGCGTTGTTCCGGCGACGAGCCTGCACCCACTACAACACACAGTACTGTGGGTTTCCAATGGCGCTCTTTTCCCCTTGCCGGGGGCTTCAGGTCCGGCTGCCGGAACAGCGCCGCCGCTCGTTACGCGCAAACGACGGTTTGTCCCGATCCACAACCGGCCGGCTTGCCAGCCAACGCCAAGAATTCCTCGACAACTTCTTCCATTGCCGGGGTCCTGGGGGATTATCTCCCGACCCCCGGCAACGGTGGTTCTCATCAAGGCCAAGCGCCGCCTGTGACGCTCCCGCCTCTTTTCCCCTCTTTTCTTGCCGGACTTCCGCCCACCGATCTGGCAGCGTCCACAGTCAAATCAAACTCCCCCCAGGGGGGATTCCAAAGGGACGCAGTCCCTTTGGCCGCCGGAGGCCTCTGCCTCTTCGCGTTCTAGCGGTACCGCCAGCCGCGCATCCGCATGCACTTGGTAAAGGCATCCTGGTTGGCGTCGTCTTCGGCCACGTTGGCCACCCAGCGCGTGGCCTGGGCCTCGATGGTGGGGTCGTACTCGAACCGGTCCAGCCCAAAGGTGGGCGGCACGTCGCTGTTGGCTTCGGCTTTGCAGAGTTCCTTGTCCTGGGCGAGGCGGGCCTTGGCCTGGGACTGGTCGATGATGTTGGAGTTGACGTAGGATTTGCCGCAGCCGGCCAGTCCCAGGCCGGTTGCCAGCAGGACAGCGGCGATTGCCGCCGGGCGCAACGTCAGGTTCATGCAGGTTCCTTTGCGAACATATTTCTCTCCTGAATATTTTGTCATCTCTTCGCCTGCAACCTTTTTCGCTGACAGGCGACATGCCTGACATGGGGGTGTTGTGTTTTCGCACCCGATCTATCTCGCAGTTTGGAGGACTACCCATGGAAGAGCATTTGTCCCTGGCATTGGAAATCGTGAAGGCCCAGGCCAAGGTCCGTAATATGGGCGGAGAGGAAATCCGGTCCCTGGTGGCCAAATTGTCGGCCACCATACGGAGCATGGACCTTGATGCCGCAGTACCCGGCAGCACGGCGGCCGACGCCAAGAAGGCCGTCAAGGAACGGACCATCACCTGCCTGGAATCCGGCAAGCCGTTTAAGATACTGACCCGCAAGCATCTGGCCAAATTCGGCCTGACGCCGGACGAGTACCGGGTGAAGTGGGGGTACGCCAAGGATATGCCGCTGGTGTGCAAGGCGTTGCAGCGCGAACGCCGCAAGAAAATGCGTGAACTGCGCCTGTGGGAACGCCGCGGCCAGGACCAGACCGCAGCCTAATCGCGGGCGTAGAAAATAGTTTGCCTTGCCTGTTTCGGGCCGTGGCTGCCTTTTGTGCAAAGCGTGGAGCGCTGGCGCAATCCGCAAAGCCCCGGCCCGATTTGTTTGTCCGGCTGGCGGGCTGTCCGCTGGCGCGGTCCGCCGCACTTCCTTCCCGGTTCCTGTCCCCTGGCCATGGCCGCTGATGCTTTAGGCCCAAGCGGGTAAGCGGCCCAAAGATTGGCGTGGAAAAAGGGGCGGATTCCGCGTACCTTGCCTGAAAAGAAGTAGCGGGAGACAGACTGCCTGAATTTCGCCGGCCCCTCGTCCATGACCGGCAACAGATGGCAGACGCCGCCGTTGGCGACGATCCGTCGGTCTTCGGCCGGCCCGCGCAAACCTGCCATCCCCTCACAGGCGTCAGATCATGCGGTCGAAAAAACAGCTGCTCCTGATCAATCCCCCGGCCAATGCGGATGTCGGCAAACAACTGCATCTGGAAAATCTTGGCCTGGGCTATATTGCCGCAGCCGTTCGCCGCGAGCTTGGCGACAGCCACGAGGCCCATATCTGGGACTGCTCGATTGTGGACCCGGCCGGGAAATTCATCAAGCCGCTCCTTCAAAAATTGTCTCCGGACTATGTCGGCCTGTCGCTGTCCACCATGAACGCCAACGGGGGCGTGCAGGTGGCGGCACAGATCAAGGAATTCGATCCGTCGATACGGATTGTCCTGGGCGGCATCCTGCCCACCTCGCTGGCCACGGACGAGCTGGGGATGTTTCACCCGGACGCCATTGTCCGGGGGGAAGGCGAAGCCCTGGTGGCGCCGCTTCTGACCGCCCTTGACGCCGCTGCCGGGACTGGGGCGCAGGATGTGCTGGAGGTGTCCCAGGATGTTCCCCTGGACGTGGACGCCGTGGGCTGGCCGGCGCGGGACATGCTGCCCTGGCAGCTGCGGCTGCATCCGCAAACGAGCATCTCATCCTCCCGCGGCTGCCCATACCGTTGCAGTTTTTGCAGCATCCCCCAGCCCGGCGGGAAAAAGGGCTGGCGGCCGCGCAATATCGAGGATGTCGTGGCCGAGATGGAGTTCATCCACAAGCGCCACCACTGCGCCCATTTCTATTTTGTAGACGATAATTTCGTGCTGCCAACGGCCAATTCTCGCCAACGGGCCGAGCGCTTCGCCCATCTGGTCCTGGAAAAGCTGCCGGATATCCGGTTTGGCTTCATGTGCCGCTCGGCGGCCATTGAGACGCAACTCTTTACGCTGCTTAAAAAGGCCGGGCTGTCCGGCGTCTTTCTGGGCATCGAATCGTTTTCGCAGCCCGTGCTCGACCGCTACCGCAAGCAGGAAACCGTCGAGGAGCACATCGAGGCCATCAGTACGCTCAATGACCTCGGCATTACCACCAATCCGGGCTTCATCTTTTTTGACCAGTGGACCAAGGTGTCGGAAATAAACGACACCATAAACGTCATGAAGCGGATTCATTTCCAGTCGCTCGAATCCATGAATTCCAAGCTGACCTGCTACAAAGGGTCGGCTATTGCCGATGAAATAACCGAGAATTTTGACGAAAAGCCGTCCATTGGCATCAAGAAATACGCCTTGCAGGATGCGGCCGTCCAAAAGCTCTTTGATCAATGCTGCACCATTTTTTATCAGGTGCTGCCGGCCATGGAGAGCTATGTCGCCTATCAGCAAAAGAGTTATTGCATGGGCTATCTGCTGCCGTATTTTCTCAATTCCAGCCGCGAGACCCTGTTCCTGAAATATTACACGGAAAGTCACGGCTTCTGGAAGCAGGGGGAGCGGGTTGTCATGCAGTTTCTCCAGGACAGCGCCAATGCCGACGCTGGGGGGGCAGGCGACATCGGCCCGATCCTGGCCGAGGAGGTCGATCCGCTGTGGCGGCAGGGCAATGACACGGCCGAGCGTTTCTTCCGCTTGGCCGGCGTCGTTCTCCTCAATCAGCTGCGCCACGAATCGATTTCCAAGGTCCGGCTGGCAGCCCTGGGATTTACCTCCCCGTTGGCCGGCCTGGACCTCGACGCCCTGTTTGCCCACGCCGAGACGGTCCGCCCGGAAAACCGTCTTGTCCTGGCCGAGAGCATGGCCCACTACCGGGGCGTCAAGGCCCAGGACGCCTTTGCGTTCTTGTTGCAGGAAGACAGCGACGCAGTCGCCGTTGCGGCCATTGATGCCGCCCTGCGCATTTTTTACCTGCCCATCGTCCCCCTGGCCGAGGCCGCCCTGGACAGACGCGAAGGCGGCGGGTCGCAGGAGCTGCGCCAGGCCGTGGCCAAGGCCCAGGCGCTTTTCCAACTGAGCTACCCGGAGTACATCCTGGCCTACGGCCGGCAGGTCAATGCGGGCGGCGAGGGCAACCTGCTGCCCGGCCTCGCCTCGCCGCCGGCCGGCCGGGCCTGATCTCCGGCCAGTCCCGGCCCGGTCGCCCGCGCCCGTCCGTTCCCGGCCGGGAACATCCGGGGCACGGCGGCCCGGTCGGACGGGATGCGCCCCGCTGACGTCCGCTCCCGGCCGGGAAAACCCCGACACCGCGGCGCCGTTGGGGACACGGCCCTCCACAGGCGGCCGCATCCGGCCGGGAAAGCCCGCGCAGACGGGTTTTTCGCCCGCAGCGCCCCTTGACTGCCCGGGGTAACCGCTTATTCTAATTGGCGCTCGACGTTGCCGAGTGCTGCTCAAAAAATTGCGGCAGCAGGGACGGCCCTTGACAAACAGGGGCTTAAGGTGGACTGGTTTCGGCCGGATTTTACGGTCGCAAGCCTTGTTTTGGGGAGAGGATCATGCCCATCTACGAATACAAATGCACCAAGTGTGGCAAGGAATTTGAAGTGCTGCAGCGCCGCTTCGATGTCGATGAAGCGCCGTGCGAGTACTGCGGCGCGCCCGGCAAGCGCTTCATGTCCAACACGTCCTTCGTGCTCAAGGGCACGGGCTGGTACGTCACCGACTACAAGGCCAACGGCGGTTGCAGCGCCTCGGGCGGCGGAGAGGGCGGCACGGCCAAGTCGTCCGACGCCCCGGCCGCCGATGCTGCCCCGGCTGCCTCGCCCTGTTCTTCCGGTTCCTGTTCGTCCTGCCCCAGCGCCGGTTCGAGCGCTTCCGCCAGTTCAGACGCCAGCTCGTAGCCGCCTGCCGGCGACCCCCGAGATTTTCCCGCCTGCGCCGTATTGGCCGCGTTTTCTTTTTGGAAAACGCGGCCAATACGGCGGGCGGTTTTGTTGCGTGGCGGGGGGAGAGGCGGAGAATAAAAAGAGTGCCTCCGGCGGCCAAAGGGCAGTGCCCTTTGGAAACCCACCTGGGGGCTGTTTGATTTGACCGCGCACACTTCCAAGCCGGTGCTTGGAAGCCGTGCAGGAAAAAACGGGAATCAGCCGCGCGGACGCAAGGCTACAAGCCAAGCAGCCGGACCACGGCGGCCAGGCCCAGGCTGGACTCGATGGCGTCGGCCAGGCGGTCCAGGGCCGGTTCGATGTCGTAGACGGCCAGACGGCCGACCGGAGCCAGTCCCCGCCGGGCGCGCAGGCCGTCGCAAAAGGCCCGGCGATAGGCGTCGGCGTCGAAGATGCCGTGCAGGTAGGCCCCCCAGATGGGGCCGTCTGCCGCAGCGTAGCCGATGGCTGCGCCGTCGGCCCGCGCCACGGCCACGCCCAGCCCGTCCTTGGCCGTGGTCACGCCGTGATGGATCTCATAGCCGGCAAGCGGGAGGCCCGTGGCCGTGTGGACCGCCTGGGTCAGGGTCAGGGTCTTTTCAGCGGCAAGCGTGGTGGCCAGGGGCAAAAGCCCCAGCCCGGCCGCCTCGCCGCGTCCCGACTCCAGGCCAAGCGGATCGCTGACCGTTTGCCCGAGCATCTGCAACCCGGCGCACAGCCCCACCACCTCGGTTTTCCCTTCCCCGGCCAGGGCCGAAATGGCCGCCGCCAGGCCCGAATCCCGAAGCCAGGCCAGATCGGCCAGGGTGTTCTTGCTGCCGGGCACGATGACCGCGTCGGGCCGGCCCAGACGCGCAGCCGCCGTCACCCGGCGCACCCGGACGTCGCTCTCCACGGCAAAGGCGTCGCAGTCGGTGAAATTGGACCCATGGGGCAGGTCGATGACCGCGATGTCGAGCAGTGTTGCGTCGCCGGGCAATGTCTCGGGCAGGCTTCCCCCCTCTTTAAAAGTCACCGAATCCTCTTCCGGCAACCCAAGGTGGGACAGATACGGCATCACGGCCAGCACGTCGCGGCCGGTGCGCCGCCGCAAAAAGGCGTTGGCCGGAGCCAGCAGGCCGGCGTCGCCTCGGAAGCGGTTTAAGATATAGCCGGCAACCATGGCCCGCTCGTCTTCGGGCAGACATTCCATGGTGCCCAGAAGTCCGGCATAGGCTCCGCCCCGGTCGATGTCGGCGGCCAGCAGCACGCGCGCCCCGGCATGGCGGGCCATGGCCATGTTGACGATGTCATGGGCCTTCAAATTGATCTCGGCCGGGCTGCCCGCGCCCTCGATGACCATGACGTCAACCTCGCCGGCCAGGGCGTCGTAGGCGTCCTTGGCTGCGGCAAAGGCCGTGGGCTTATATGTGATGTACTCGCCCACCCGCATGGTGCCGACCGGCTTGCCAAGCACAATGACCTGGGAGCCGCACTCCGAAGTGGGCTTGAGCAGGATGGGGTTCATGCGGGCGTCCGGGGCCAAGCGGCAGGCCCGGGCCTGGACGATCTGCGCCCGGCCCATTTCCAGGCCGTCAGCCGTGACCCCGGAATTGAGCGACATGTTCTGGGACTTGAACGGGGCCACGCGGTAGCCGGCCCGGGCCAGCAACCGGCCGATGCCGGCGGTCAGCACGGATTTGCCGGCATTGGAGGCCGTGCCCTGGAGCATGAGCGCCGGGGTGGGGCGTTTGGGGCGGGTGGCCGGGATGGGGCAGGCGTCAAGGACGGCGGCCAGCCCGTCCAGAATGCGCCGGGTTTCGGCCAGGGGGCGCACGGCGATGCGCAGATAGCGGTCGGTGAGGCCGGAAAAATTGGAGCAGTCGCGCAGGGCCACGCCGTGCTCGACCAGCATCCGGCGGCAGACCTCCGGGGCATTGGGGCCGGTCAGGGACAGCCGGGCCAGCAGGAAATTGGCTGCGCCGGGAAAGACCGTCAGCCCAAGGGCAGCCAGTCCGGCGGCCAGGGCTTCGCGCAGGGGCGGCAGGGCCCGGCGGGTGGCTTCCAGGAAGTCGGCGTCGGCCAAGGCCCGGGTGCCCACGGCCTGGGCCAGGGAGCTGACCGACCAGGGCGGCAGGCTGCGGCGCACCCAGTCGGCCAGATCGGGACTGGCGGCCAAGAGTCCCAGGCGCAGGCCCGGAATAGCGAAGCTCTTGGTCAGCGACAGCAGCACGGCCACGTTGTGGGGCCGGTCCCCGGCCAGACTGACGAAATCGGGAACGAAGTCGGCAAAGGCTTCGTCCACCACGAAAAGGCTCTGGGGATGCCGGTCGGCCAGGGCCACGATGTCGGCCACGCTGGCCAGTGCGCCGGTGGGATTGGCCGGACTGGCGATAACGACCATGGACGGCGAGCGCAGGACCGCCTCGACGCGGTCGATGTGCAGGGCGAAGCCGTCGAGTTCCGACCCGGGCAGACGGCGCACGTCCATGCCGGACTTATGGCTGGCCGTGGCATAGTCGGCGTAGGCTGGGGAAGGGATGACCGCCCGGGCCAGTCCGGTGCAGCGGGGCAGGGCAAAAAGGAGTTCGCTCGTGCCGTTGCCGGCCACGAAATGCGAGGCTGGCGCGCCGTAGCGGGCGACGGCAGCGGCAATGAGATCGGTGGCTTCCGGGTCCGGGTAATGGATGAGATCGGAGACGCCGGCGCCTACGGCGTCGCGCAGCCAGGGCGGCGGCCCCAGCGGATTGATGCTGGCCGAGGCGTCCAGGATGTCGGCCGGGTCGCGGCCGCAGGCGGCGGCCAGGGCGCGCAGGTTGCCGCCGTGGGGAAAGGATTGTTGTTGCATTATCTGCCTGCCCTTTGCGGCACGAGCATGACCAGATACCAGCCCGTGGCGCGAAGCCTTGCGGCCAGGACCAGCTCCTTGCCCTGGGCCAAGACCATGGGCCAGCGTTTTTCCGTTTCAGCCCGTTCGATGACGGCCTCGCCAGCGGCGTTTAACGCCGCATCCGGTGAAGACAGCCCCTTTTCCAGGCCCATGGCGGCCAGTCCCCGGTCCGCCCGGAAGTAAACGACCGCGTCGCCGGCCTTGGCGTTTTCACTGTCCATAAAGGCGGCCAGTTTGGGGTCGCTGGCGGCAATGGCCTTGCCGCGCCGGTTGATGATGACGGCCCTGGCTCCGGGAATGGCCGCCAGATCGGCCAGTATCCGGCTGGAGAGCTGGGGGATGGTGACGTCGCGGGAGGCCACGGCCAGGAGGGTTTCCCCGTCGTAGACCGGGCAGGACACCGTGACCATCATGCCGTCGCCGGCCAGATCGAGATAGGGCGACTCCCAGCCGCAGGCTTTGCCGGCAAAATCGGCCACCGTGTAAAAGCCTTTGTCCGTGGGCTTATAGTTGTTGACGGCCTCGGCCAGGGGGAGGTGGGGATAGATGGCAAAGCTCTGGCCCGGGGTGGTCAGGTAGACCCAGGACGAGGGCAGCGCGTCATAGCTGGCGGCCATGGCCGGGGCCAGCCGGGACAGGACGGAGATCTCGCGGAAGGTGTCGTCGGTGAAATTTTCGCCGTCATAAAAAAAGAGCGACTGGCAGGGGGCCTTGGCCGCCGGTTCCGGGCCGCAGGGGCCTTGCAGGTCGCGGAAGGACACAGTGCCGTCTTTAATGGCGTAGCTCTGGAGCGCCCGGCTGCGTTCTTCCGGGCTTGGCGGGGGGGCGGTGCGGGCGAGGTCGCGGTAGGCCGCGCCCAGGCCCTTGGCGCTTTGCTCCAGGGCGGTCAGGGCATCGTCCAGGCGGCCGGCCGCAGTGGCGACCAGGGCGGCGGCCAGGGGCGAAGGCGCGGCCTCGGCCCGGACCCGGGCGGGCAGAAGGCTGCCGGCGGCTAAGAGCGCCAGCAAGAAAACAGTCAGGGCGCGCATGGCGGCTCCTCTCTCGGGGCGGTTACTGCATGATCAGATGCCAGAAGACCGAAGACAGGCCGAGGATCATGCCGATCACGGCCACAGTGAAAATGATGTCAGGGGTCGGGGAAAAGACCTTGGCCCCGGTGTTGATGCAGCGGCGGATGTACCAGAAGCGCCACACCGCCACAACCATGACCAAAACGCCCACGGCAAAGGTGGACAGGGTCACGGCCTCGGTGTGCAGATGCTTTTGGGCCATGCCCTCGAACATGGGGACGTTTTGTAGTTGGCGGATAAAGAAGTCGAAACGCTCGATGACGAAGCTGAAGCCGAAAAGGGCCAGGCCGGTGCGGCACCAGGCCAGAAAGGTGCGCTCGTTGGCCAGATGGTTGCGCTGCCAG
Organism: Desulfovibrio sp. TomC; assembly: GCF_000801335.2. NCBI lineage: Bacteria > Pseudomonadati > Thermodesulfobacteriota > Desulfovibrionia > Desulfovibrionales > Desulfovibrionaceae > Desulfovibrio > Desulfovibrio sp. TomC. The sequence goes on along the minus strand of NZ_JSEH01000012.1, from coordinate 30,248 downwards.
GCGAGAAGCACCTGCGGGTTGGTCAGATCATAGGGGTGGTTGGTCTGGTCATTGGGTGCGGCATCCGGCATGGCGACTCCTTGTGAGCTGAGGCTGCCATGGAATAGCCCGGCAGGGGCGCAGTGGTCAACGCGGGACGACGGCGGACGCGGGACGGCGACGGATGGACGGCGTCGGCTGCCTGGCTGCAAGGCCAGGGGCGCTGCCAGGGCAGGGAAAACGCGCCAACCCATTGCGTTCGGTCGAATCCAGCGTAGGATGGAGCAATCCATCTTGTCTTTGCATCGGGAAAGGAGGGAGACATGCCATCCGACGGTACTTCCGAGACATCCTTGTCGCCCTGGTGGCGCAAGGGAGTCGTTGCGGCGCTGGTGATCGGCTTTGCCCTGGAAATCCTTATCGCGTTTCAATCCTACCGCAATGCGCCGCCTGTCCCGGACAGCGTCCGCGATGGCTCCGGCCAGGTCGTGTTCACGGGCGCGGACATCGTGGCCGGCCAGCAGATTTTCCTCAAATACGGGCTCATGGAAAACGGTTCGATCTGGGGCCACGGGGCCTATCTCGGGCCGGATTTTTCGGCCCAGTATCTCCACGAGCTGGGCCTGTCCGTCAGCCGGGGCCTGGCTCCCCAGCGGTTTGGCCGGGATTTTGAGGCGCTCTCGCCCCAGGAGCGCGAAATCCTTGGCAAGGAAGTTTCCCTGCTGCTCAAGGAAAACCGCTATGACGAGAAGGCCAAAACCCTGCGGCTAACGCCCTTTGAGGCCCAAGCCTTCCGGCAGCAGATCGCAGCTTGGACGGGCTATTTCACCGATTCGGCCGCAAGCGGCGGTCTGCCGGCAAAATACATCAGCGACGCCAAGGAACTGCATGATCTGACCGCCTTTTTCGCCTGGACGGCCTGGGCCTCCATCGCCAACCGGCCGGACCAGGATTTCTCCTACACCAATAATTTCCCCTACGATCCGGCCCTGGGCAATACGCCGACCAGCCAGACCGTGTTGTGGAGCGCGCTGAGCCTCATCACCCTGCTCACCGGCATAGCCCTGGTGCTGTCGGCCTTTGGCAAGTTCGACTACCTGGGCTGGAAGGGCACGGGCGAGCATGTCCACCCGCAGATGCTTCCGGGCGTGGCCACACCCGGCCAGCGGGGGCTGGTCAAATACTTCCTGGCGGCCGCGCTGCTGTTTCTTTTCCAGGTCATGGTGGGCGGGGCCACGGCCCATTTTCGGGCCGATCCGGGCAGTTTCTACGGCTTCGACCTGACCACGATCCTGCCGAGCAATCTGCTGCGCACCTGGCACCTGCAATCGGCCATCTTCTGGATCGCCACGTCCTTCGTGGCCGGAGGGCTGCTGTTGGGGCAGGCTCTGGGCGACAAGGAACCCCGGGGGCAGGCGGGGCTTGTGCATGGGCTCTTCTGGGCCTTGGTCCTGGTCGTGGCCGGGAGTCTTTTCGGGGAACTGGCCGGCCTTCGCCAGTGGCTGGGGGATCTGTGGTTCTGGTTCGGCCACCAGGGCTGGGAATATCTCGACCTGGGGCGGGGCTGGCAGATTCTCCTGGCCATCGGCCTGATCGGCTGGGTGCTCATGTTGCTTCGAAGCGTCATGCCGGCCCTGCTCGATCCCAACCGGCGCGAGATCACGACCTTGTTCCTGCTGGCCGCCCTGGCCATCCCGGTCTTTTATCTGCCGGCCTTTTTCTTCGGCGCGACCACCAATTTCACGGTGGTGGACAACTGGCGGTTCTGGATCATCCATCTGTGGGTCGAGGGCTTTTTCGAGCTGTTCGTCACCGTGATGGTGGCCGTGACCTTTTTCAGGCTCGGCATGGTCTCGCGCACCACTGCCGCCCGGGTCATCTACCTCGACGCCATCCTGTTTCTGGGCAGCGGCATCGTGGGCACCGGCCACCACTGGTACTTCAGCGGCCAGTCCAACCTCAACATGTCCCTGTCGGCTCTTTTTTCCGCCATGGAAGTGGTGCCCCTGACCCTTTTGACCCTGGACGCCTGGGATTTCGTCAAGCTGACCCGGTCGCACTGCGACGTCTGCGGCAGGCAGGTCAACATCCCGCACAAGTGGGCGTTTTACTTCCTCATGGCCGTCGGGTTCTGGAATTTCGTCGGAGCCGGCATCTTCGGCTTTCTCATCAACCTGCCCATCGTCAGCTACTTCGAGGTGGGTACGCTGTTAACGCCCAACCACGGCCACATGGCCCTCATGGGCGTGTTCGGCATGGAAGCCCTGGCGCTCATGGTGCTTTGCTTCCGGCAGGTGCTCACCGACGAGCAGTGGGCCGGGCCGCAGCGCCTGATCCGCATCTCCTTTTGGGGCCTCAACATCGGTCTGGCCATGATGGCGGCCGGCAGCCTCTTCCCGGGCGGCGTGCTGCAGGTCTACGACGTGCTGCAAAACGGCTACTGGCACGCCCGGGGGTTGGACTACTTGAATCGCGACCTGACCCGGCTCATCGAATGGGGCCGGATGCCAGGCGACGTGGTCTTTATTGCCGCCGGCGTCGTGCCCATGGTGCTGGCGGCGATGCTGACGTACTGGCGCATGAAGACGACGGCGCCGGCGGCCGGGGGTGCCGTGTGAGGGGAGGGGACGGATGCCTCCGGCGGCCAAAGGGATTGCGTCCCGTTGGAATCCCCTCCTGGGGGGAGTTTGAGTTGACTGTGGACGCTGCCAGATCGGCGGGCGGAAGTCCGGCAAGAGAAGAGGTGGAAAGAGGCCGGGCCGGAACAGGCGGCGTTTGACCTTGACGAGAACCACTGCGGCTGCGGCGATCAACGGGAGTGACCGCCTTTTGGAATCCCACAGCGCGCAACAAAAAGGGGCCGGGCAAAAGCCCGGCCCCTTGACGGTAACCTAGGAAGGGAAGCGGTCGGCTAGTACATGCCGCCCATGCCGCCCATGCCGCCGCCGGGCATCGGGGGCATATCCTTTTTGGCCTCGGGCTTTTCAGCGATGGCCGCCTCGGTGGTCAGGAGCAGGCCGGCCACGGAGGAGGAGTTCTGCAGGGCGATGCGGGTGACCTTTTTGGGGTCGATGACGCCGGCCTTGATCAGGTCTTCGTATTCGCCGTTGGCGGCGTTGAAGCCGAAGCCGTCCTTGCCGTCGCGGACCTTGGCGACCACGATGGAGCCTTCGAAACCGGCATTGCCGGCGATCTGGCGCAGCGGCTCTTCGATGGCGCGGCGCACGATCTCGATGCCGGCCTGCTCGTCGTCGTCAACGGCCTTGATGGTGGTCAGGCTCTTGACGCAACGGACCAGGGCGACGCCGCCGCCGGGGACGATGCCTTCTTCAACGGCAGCGCGGGTGGCGTTCAAGGCGTCTTCCACGCGGGCCTTCTTCTCTTTCATCTCGGTCTCGGTGGCCGCGCCGACATTGATGACGGCCACGCCGCCGACGATCTTGGCCAGACGCTCCTGCAGCTTCTCTTTGTCGTAGCTGGAGGTGGTCTCTTCGATCTGGGCGCGGATCTGCTTGACCCGGGCCTTGATCTTGTCGCTGTCGCCAGCGCCGTCAACGATCGTGGTGTTTTCTTTGTCGACGATGACGCGCTTGGCCTTGCCAAGGTCGGTCAGGGTCATGTTCTCAAGCTTGAGGCCCAGGTCTTCGGAGACGCACTGGCCGCCGGTGAGGGAGGCGATGTCTTCGAGCATGGCCTTGCGGCGGTCGCCAAAGCCCGGGGCCTTGACGGCGCAGACCTGGAGGGTGCCGCGCAGCTTGTTGACAACCAGGGTGGCCAGGGCCTCGCCCTCGATGTCTTCAGCCACGATCAGCAGGGGACGGCTCATCTTGGCCACCTGCTCGAGGACCGGCAGCAGGTCCTTCATGGCGGTGATCTTTTTCTCGTTGATCAGGATCAGCGGCTCGTCGAGCTCGCACACCATGCGCTCGGGGTCGGTGATGAAATAGGGGGAGAGGTAGCCGCGGTCGAACTGCATGCCTTCGACGACGTCAAGGGTGGTTTCCATGCCCTTGGCTTCCTCGACGGTGATGACGCCTTCCTTGCCGACCTTGTTCATGGCCTCGGCAATGATGTTGCCGATGGTGGCGTCGGAGTTGGCGGAAATGGTGCCGACCTGGGCAATTTCCTTCTGATCGCGGGTGGGCTTGGCCAGGGTCTCAAGCTCGGCGACCACGGAAGCCACGGCCTTGTCGATGCCGCGCTTGATGGCCATGGGATTGCGGCCGGCGGCCACAAGCTTGACGCCTTCGGTGAAGATGGCCTGGGCCAGGATGGTGGCGGTGGTGGTGCCGTCGCCAGCGATGTCCGAGGTCTTGGAAGCGACTTCCTTGACCATCTGGGCGCCCATGTTCTCGAACTTGTCTTCCAGTTCGATTTCCTTGGCCACGGTCACGCCGTCCTTGGTGATGATCGGGGAGCCAAACGACTTCTCGATGACCACGTTGCGGCCCTTGGGTCCAAGGGTGACCTTCACGGCATTGGCCAGCTTGTCCACGCCGCGTTTCAGTTTCTCACGGGCCTTGGCATCGAACAGAATTTCTTTAGCAGCCATGTATATTCTCCTTGGGCTAAAAATCGTAAATAAAAAGCAAAGGCGTTGGGGCCTTAGGCTTCGATGACGGCCAGGATGTCGTCTTCGCGCATGACGAGGAAGTCTTCGTCATCCACCTTGATCTCGGTGCCGGCGTACTTGTTGAAAAGGACCAGATCGCCCTTTTCGACGTGCATCTTGAGATGCTTGCCGTCGTCGGCGATCTTGCCCGGGCCGGCGGCGATGATCTCGCCTTTCATGGGCTTTTCCTTGGCGGAATCGGGGATGATGATGCCGCCTTTGGTGACTTCTTCCTGCTCCAGACGCTTCACAAGGACGCGATCGCCTAAGGGTTTAAGCTTCATACTATGACCTCCATGGATTTTTCAGATGGACCGGCTGCTGGCACTCGACCGGGGCGAGTGCCAACGGTTGGCGGGAAAATATCTAAACACATTGCCGCGAAAGGCAAGGGGCATTCGGGCAAAAAAAATGGGTTCGGTCAATTTTTCTTGGTTCTTTGTAACATATTGGAATGTCGAATTCTTCTTTTGGAACAGCCGGGGCGGTCGCAGCCCGGAGCCTGGGAAAAGAGCGGAACGGCCTGATTTATCCAGGAAAGAGACCCTTGTGAAAGGAATCACGCTGTTGCAGCGGGTGGAAATATCTCGTAAGAGGCATAAACTTGACGTTCTTCCCCTGGGGGAGCAAAATAATTCAAAAGCAGGCGGTCACTTTGCTTGCGGATTGTTTTGCCCTGCGGCGGGGGTAGAACGTGTGTCCCAGGCGGTCCCCTAACTTTTTTATCGAGGTGCCTATGCTCGACACGCTGGTCTTTGTGACGGTGCTGCTGCCATTTTTGGTTGCAGCCGTGTTGCTGGTTTTGCGAGAGCAAAATCTGCGCAAGGTCATCCTGGTCGCCACGGCGGGAGTGCTTGCACTCGCGTCGCTGGCCATGCTCCGGGGCGGTGCGTTTATCATGTCGCCAGCGCCACTGTATGACTCCCTTATCACCCTGGGTGATTTTGTCATACTGTTTGTGGTGCTGTTTGTCGGTATGAAACGTAAAAACCAGATTATCATCTGGCTCACCGCGGCCCAGATCATCGCCCTCATCTGGCTTGATTTCTTCACGCTGAAGGAACACGGGTCCGTGCCGGCCTTCTTCGCGGATGACCTGAGCCTGGTTATGGTGCTGGTCATCTCCATCGTCGGTTCCCTCATCGCCGTCTACGGCATCGGCTACATGAAGGAACACGAAGAACATTTGCATCTGACCAAGTCGAAGCAGCCCCAGTTTTTCTTTTTCATCGTGCTCTTCCTGGGGGCCATGAACGGGCTGGTTTTGGCGAACAATCTCCTGTGGATGTACTTTTTCTGGGAATGCACCACCCTGTGTTCGTTTATGCTCATCGGGCATGACGGCACGGAAATCGCCCGGAAAAACGCCGAGCGCGCCTTGTGGATGAACGTCCTTGGCGGCACGGCCTTCCTGTTCGGCATCATTTTGTTGCAGAAGATCGTCGGCACCCTGTCCCTCCAGGACATCCTGGCCCGGGGTCCGCAATTCGCCGTGGCCGGCGGAGCCATCCTGGTGCCCATGTTCCTGCTGGTCTTTGCCGGCATGACCAAGGCTGCCCAGGCCCCGTTCCAGAGCTGGCTGACCGGCGCCATGGTCGCGCCCACCCCGGTCTCGGCCTTGCTCCACTCCTCCACCATGGTCAAGGCCGGCGTCTACATCATCGTGCGTCTGGCCCCGGTCTACGCCGGAACCTACTTCAGCAACTTCGTGGCCCTTTTCGGGGCCTTCGTGTTTCTGGCCACGGCCTGCCTGGCCGCCGGACAGTCCAACGGCAAAAAGATCCTGGCCTATTCCACCATCTCCAACCTGGCGCTCATCATTGCCTGCGCCGGCATCAACACCCCGGCGGCCATCACGGCAGCCATCATGTTGATCCTGTTCCACGCCATCTCCAAGGCCCTCATGTTCCTGTGCGTGGGCGCCATTGAGCAGAAGATCGGTTCCCGGGACATCGAGGACATGCGCGGCCTGTTCGCGGTCATGCCCCGTACGGCCCTGGTCGCCATCATCGGCATCATGACCATGATGCTGCCGCCCTTTGGCATGCTCATGGCCAAGTGGATGGCCATTGAATCCGCCCAGGGGCAGTTCCTGCTCATGATCATGCTGGCCCTTGGTTCGGGCGTCACCGTGCTCTTCTGGTGCCGTTGGGCCGGGCTCATGCTCGGCACGCCGGTGGCCAAGGGCCGGCCCGAGGCCCAGGACATCACCGTGCGCGCGCCGCTCTACATCCTGGCCGGCCTGGCCATGGTGGTCAGCTTCTTCTCGCCGGTGGTCTACAACACCCTGGTCGCCCCGGTGGTGGCCATGTACTACAAGACCGTGCCCTACACCCTGCCCTACGGCAACTTTGATTCCAAGATGGGCATTTTCCTGGTCTACCCGCTGTTCATCCTGCTTGGCCTGGGGTTGTTCTTCGCCCTGCGGCAGGCCCGCAAGGTGACGGCCGCCCAGTGCTCCCAGCCCTACATGTGCGGCGAGCAGCTGACGGTTGACGGCAAGCCCGGCTTCCTCGGCCCCCTGAACCAGTATGTGCCCGCCACCGCCGGCAACTACTACCTCGCCCAGTTCTTTGGAGAGGAAATGCTCTCCAGATGGATCAACGTCATCGCGCTCGCTGTGCTGGTGATCATGCTCTTTGGAGGCGCCCTGTGATTACCAAGATCATACTCGCCGTCTTGGCTCTGGTTGCGGCTCCGCTCCTCGGGGCGCTGATCACCGGCGTGGACCGCCGGATCACTGCCTGGCTGCAGTCCCGCTATGGGCCGCCGATCCTCCAGCCCATCTACGACGTCTTAAAGCTCCTGGGCAAAGAGCCCATGGTCACCAACACCTGGCAGGCCGTGTGCGCCTACGTCTACATCGTCGGCGCGGCCCTGTCCGTGGTCCTGCTCTTTACCGGCTCCGACCTGCTCTTGATCTTCTTCGTGCTGACGGTCGGCGCGGTCTTCCTGGTCATGGGCGCCCTGGCCTCGCCCTCGCCCTACAGCCAGATCGGCGGCCAGCGCGAACTCCTGCAGATGCTGGCCTACGAGCCGCTTCTGATCCTGGTCTTTGCCGCCATCGCCATGGTGACCGGCAGCTTCAAGGTCAGCGCGGTGTACGAACTGTCCCGGCCGCTGCTCTACGACCTGCCGCTGATGTACATTGTCCTGGGCTATGCGCTCACCATCAAGCTGCGCAAGTCGCCCTTTGACATCTCGGCCAGCGCCCACGCCCACCAGGAACTGGTGCGCGGCGTCTACACCGAGTACTCCGGTCCGTTCCTGGCCATGATCGAGATCGCCCACTGGTACGAAGTCATCCTCGTGCTCGGGCTGTGCGCGCTTTTCTGGTCGACCAGCGTCGTCGGCATGGTCGTGCTGGTGGCGGTGACCTACCTGGCCGAAATCATCGTGGACAACGTCACGGCGCGCCTGACCTGGCGCTTCATGCTTAAGTCCGCCGTCGGCATGGGTCTGGCCCTCACCGTCGTCAACATGCTTTGGCTCTATGCCCAATAACGACCGACAAGCCAAAAGAGAGAGCACGCCATGTTAGGCAATCTGATCAATCAGGGACGCATCAAATCCCCGTGGGTGGTCCATTTCGATTGCGGCAGCTGCAACGGCTGCGACATCGAGGTGCTGGCCTGCCTCACGCCCATCTACGACATTGAGCGCTTCGGCATCTTGAACATCGGCAACCCCAAGCACGCCGACGTGCTGCTCGTCACCGGCACCGTCAACCAGCGCAACAAGCATGTGCTTAAAAACATCTACGACCAGATGCCCGGACCCAAGGCCGTTATCGCCATCGGCGCTTGCGGCTGCACCGGCGGCGTCTTCCGCGAGGCCTACAACGTCGTCGGCGGCGTGGACAAGGTCATCCCGGTCGATGTGTACGTGCCCGGCTGCCCGGCCCGACCCGAGGTCATCATCGACGGCGTGGTCGCGGCCCTGGAAAAGGTCAAGACGCTGCTTGGCATGACCGCCTAGCCGCAAACCGACGAGGCACCGGGGACCGTCCCCGAAGGCCAGGAGAATACTGTGCTGGAAACGATTCCTCTTCCCCTCGACGAAGTCGTCGCCGTGGCCAAAGAGCACTTCGACGGCGGCTGGCGGCTGGTCACCATGACGGCTGTGGATACCGGCGAGGCCGGCTTTGAAATCTTTTACCACTACGACAAAGATCTGGTCATGAAGCATTACCGGCTCTCCATCCCCAAGGAGACCGTGGTGCCGAGCATCTCTCCCGTCTACTTTGCGGCGCTCCTCGTGGAAAACGAGATCCGCGACCAGTTCGGCATCTGCTTCTCCGACATCGTCCTCGATTTCGGCGGGGCCTTGTACCTTGAAGCTGAAGTCCGCGCCATGCCGTTTTGCAAGGTCAGCGTGGCCCAAAAACAGTCTTAGAGAGGGAAGCGTATGGCCCGTACTATATTGCCTTTTGGTCCGCAGCATCCGGTCCTGCCGGAACCCCTGCACCTGAAACTGACCATTGAAAACGAAATCGTGGTCGAAGCCCTGCCCACGCTCGGCTACGTCCACCGCGGACTGGAAAAACTGTGCGAAGTCCGTGACTTCAACCAGATGGTCCAGATCGTCGAACGCGTCTGCGGCATCTGCTCCTGCCTGCATGCCCTGTGCTACTGCGAAGGCATCGAGGAGATCATGGGCATCGAAGTGCCCCGTCGCGCCAAATACCTGCGCACCATCTGGGGCGAACTCCACCGCGTCCACAGCCACCTGCTCTGGCTGGGCCTTTTTGCCGACGCGTTTGGCTTTGAGAGCCTTTTCATGCAGTTCTGGCGGGTGCGCGAGCGCATCATGGACATCATGGAAGCCACCTGCGGCAACCGCGTGGTGGTCTCGGTCAACGTCGTCGGCGGCGTGCGCCGCGACCTCTCCCCGGAACAGTGCCAGTGGATCGAACAGCAGCTGATCATTTCCGAAAAGGAAATCCGCCAGCTCCAGACCACCATCTTAAACGACTACACCGTGAAAAAGCGCTGTTGCGGCAAGGGCGTGCTGACCAAGGAGCAGGCCTACCAGCTCGGCGCGGTCGGTCCCATGCTGCGCGGCTCGGGCTGGGCCCAGGACGCCCGCCAGACCGGCTACGCCGCCTTCGGCGAACTCGGCTTTGAGCCCATCGTCGAATACGACGGCGACTCCTACGCCCGTTGCGCCGTGCGGTTCCGGGAAACCCTCCAGTCCTTTGACATCGTGCGCCTGGCCATTGCCCGGATGCCGGCCGGCGAAACCGCCGCCACGGTCGACAGCGGCTCGGACGACGACACCCCGACGACCATTACCGGCAATCGCGGCAACATCATACAGTCTTACAACCGCGACAAGCACCACCACATCACCGCCGCCCCGCCCCCAAACCTGGACATCCCGGCCGGCGCCCTCGCCGCCAAGGTCAAGGGCAAACCCGACGGGGAAGCGGTCACCCGCGTGGAACAGCCGCGCGGCGAACTCATGTACTACTTAAAGGGCGACGGCTCGAAGCATATGGACCGGGTGCGCATCCGCACCCCCACGTTCGCCAACATCCCGCCGCTTCTGGCCATGCTGCCGGGCTGCGAGCTGGCTGACGTGCCGGTCATCGTACTCTCCATCGACCCCTGCATCAGCTGCACCGAACGGTAAAAAAGGAGCGCGTTTCCATGTTCAACATGACCAAAAACGTCGTCGCGAACCTCTTCGCCAAAAGCTCCACGAGGCTCTATCCGTTTGCCGTGCGGGGCCATTTCGAGGGGTTTCGGGGGACGTTGCACATCAATATCGACGAATGCATCTTCTGCCGGACCTGCATGATCAAATGCCCGTCCCAGTGCATCGCCGTCGACAACAAGGCCGGCACCTGGACCTGCGAAGCCATGAGCTGCGTGTACTGCGGCGTGTGCGTGGACGTCTGCCCCACCGGCTGCCTGTCCATGACCAACGACCACCGCCAGGTGGCCACGGAAAAGCAGACCATGTCCTACCAGGGCGTGCCCAAGAAAAAGAAAAAGGAAGCTGCCGAATAGCCGTTTCCTGATCGAAACCTGATACCCAGGCGCCCGTTCGTCGGTTTCCGGCGAACGGGCGCTTGCTGTTTGCACCCGGGCCGGGTATCCCGCTTCCAATGATTACCCGCCCCGCCGCAGGCGGCCTCAGACGGCTGACCGTTTTGGCCGGCATTGCCGTCTTTCTCGCCTGTATAAGCGTCCATCTGGCTACCCGGGCCTTCTGGCGCATCACGGATACCGCCCCGCCGATCCAGGCGGAACCCCGCGCCTACAACAATGTAGCCGGCGACCTCGAACCGCGCCTGGACACCGTCTCCCGGGAAATTCCGAATCTGCCCTACGCCGTGTCCACCGATGCCCAGGGGTTTCGCAGCAGCGGTCCCCGGCCGGCTGCCGATTCCAGGCCTGCGCTGCGCGTCCTGTGCCTCGGCGATTCCTTCACCTATGGCGTCGGCGTCAATGACGAGCAAACCTATCCGGCCCTGCTCCAAATCTACCTCCAAGAACGATTCCCGGACCGGAGCGTGGAAGTCATCAACGCCGGCATTCCGTTTTACGACATCTTTGACGAGCTTTCCTACTACCGGGACAAAGGCCGCTATCTGGCTGCCGACGTGGTGGTGCTCCAGTTTTACAGCAACGACCTCGAAGCCATGGCCGGATCTTTTTTTCGCCAGGATCTCAAGGTCCGCCAGGGCGGCCTGTACAATGCCTTCGATCAGAGCATCGGTCGGGAAGCCGTGGAACGACGCCTCAATACCTGGCTCGACAGCCAGTTTCCCGGTTTGAGAAGGCTTGGGTCGGTCCCGGCCCGAAGCGTCGGCTCGGGACCGGCCCGGTCCGACCCGTTTCGCGCCTTTCGCCTGCAGGCCTCGGGGATGGAAAAAGAACTGCTCAACGACAAGTCTGCCCTTCTATCCGCGGCCAGTGTTCCGGCCATGGGTCGCTTCTGGAAGAATTACCGGCAGGCGTTGGCCATGCTGCGAAACGAAGTGGGCGACAGCGGCGCAGCCTTCCTCCTTGTCCTGGCCCCGGATATGGACCAAGTGCGCGAGGATAAAAATGCCCCGGCCGCCGCCCTGGTTCCTTTTTGCCGGGAAAACGCCATCCCGCTCATTGATTTGGCCAGAACGCTGCGGGCCATGTCCAATGGCAATCCGGACCGCTATTTTCTGGTTCCCCGAAACGGGCACCTCAATGCCGAGGGCAACACCATTCTGGCCAAGTCCGTGGCTGAGGCTTTTGCGCCCGATGCCGCCGTCAGGCCCGGCGGGGTTGTTGTCCGGCCCTGTGCCGTTCCCTTTGGCTACCAGAATCCCATTGCCCTGACCCTGGCCCTGGGGCCGCAAGGCATTCTGCCGGCCGGCAACGGTCCGGTGTCGGTAACCCCGATACACAATGAAAATCTGGAATTCTTTTCGGTGGATATGGCGGGCGGCAACCGTATCGACGGGCTGCGGCCGGATCTGGCCCATGGGCCGTTTGGCGAACTGCTCGTGCGCCTTGAAAGTACCGTGCCCCTGGATCAGGTGACAGTCACCCTGTTTAGCCGACTGTTTGCGCCGGCCAGCGGGTATATGGAACTGGCCTGGTCCCGCGACAACACCGTGTTTCGACAGCTGCAGTTTGCCTCGGACAAAGATCTCAAAGAGCCGGAAGGTTTTGAAGCGAGCCGCTTCAGTGAACTCGATCTGCGCACGGAGCCGGCCCGACAACTCTATCTGCGGTTGCGGCTGCGCGATCAGGCCTGGGTGTTTGCCGAATCAATAACCCCACCCTGGCGGCGCTTTGAAATCGTCTGCTACCCGACCGAAACCCCAGGGCAGGGCGCTACGGCCAACTAGCCCCGCAACCATAAATAAGCCCGGGTGGCCAGCCGGTCGAGCACCACGGCCGGATTGACCATGGCGATAAGCGCCTCCTGGCACTCGGCCAATAGCACATCCATGCGGCGCGGCACGTCCGGATCACCGCAGACCCCAAGCCGGGCCGTAAACGGCGTGTCCGTGCGCCCGGCCAGAAAGCCGGCCAGCTCACGCGACAATTCGGTCAGCACCCGTTCGGCCGTCAGCCGCGTCGGCCGGCCCTTCACCCCGGTAAACCAGCCCCGGCCCGAACGCCAGAAACCATAGAGGGCGTCCAGCACCGGCCAGGGATCGTCCTCGCCGCCGGTCGGCAACGACACCGACGCATCCGGCCAGGCCAGGGTCATCACAAACGACCGTGAGACCAATGTCGGAAACAGTCGTTCCCGCTGGGGCGACAACAACACGAAAACATTGCCCGGACGCGGCTCCTCCATGGCTTTGAGGAGCGCATTGGCCGCTTCGTCCGTCAATCCCTGGGCTTCGGCCAGGATAATCACCCGCCAGCCAGCCCCGCGCGGCGGCTCGCCCACCAGCGTGCGCACCTCGCGCATGTCCGCCACCTTGATCGTCTCCACGCCGCCGTCGAAAACCTGCAAATCCAGAAAGACCAGATCTCGGATCTGCACGCAGACCGGACAGACCCCGCACGGCGGCAAGTCGGCCCGGCAATTGAGCCGCGCCGCCAGCCACATGGCCATGGCCGAACGCTCGTTGGCTGTGCCGCCCTCCAGAATAAGCGCCTGGGGGATGGCCCGGGCCAAAGCGTCCAGGCCGGCCAGCACGTGGGACTGGCGCACAGGGACGCCAAAGGGAAACGGTCTAGCGGCGGTCGTCATCGTGGTTTGGCCTTTCGCAACGGTTGCGACAACAAGATTGGGGGCAAAAGGGGTGCCGCTGCGCCTGCCGCGACAGCGGCGTCAACATCGGCGTCCCTTCCACCCCCATCAGAGGCAGCCTTCCGCTGCCGTCCATACTTCTAGCCTGCAACTCGAGCGTTCGCCCACCCCATCCATCCGGGGGGCCGGGGGGGTGACCCCCCCGGCGGGTGCAGGGCAGCGCCCCTGGCTCCGGCTTACCCGCGAATGATCGTCTGCCGGCGGTCGGGGCCGACGGAGATGATGGAGCAGGTGGTTTTAAGCGACTGTTCGATGCGCGACACGTATTCCCGGGCGGCCAGCGGCAGGTCTTCCCAGGCAGTGATCCCGGTGATGTCTTCTTCCCAGCCGGGCATGGTTTCGTAGATCGGTTCGACGAATTCCAGCGCGCCTTCTTCCTGGGGCGGGTATTCGTAGACTTTGCCTTTGTAGCGGTAGCCGATGCAGATTTTGATTTCAAACAGGCCGCTTAAGACATCGAGCTTGGTCAGGGCGATGTCGGTCGGGCCGGACAGCCGGGCCGATTCGCGCAGGAGCACGAGGTCGAGCCAGCCGCAGCGGCGTTTGCGGCCGGTGGTGGCCCCGAATTCACCGCCCTTGGACTGGAGGTAGTCGCCGATGGTGCCGAAGAGTTCGGTGGGGAACGGGCCGGAACCGACGCGGGTGGTGTAGGCTTTGACCACGGCCACGACGCGGGAGAGCACGGCCGGGGCGCAGCCGCTGCCGGCGGCGGCCTGGCCGGAAACGGTATTGGACGAGGTCACGAAGGGGTAGGTGCCGTGGTCGATGTCGAGGTGGGTGCCTTGCGCCCCTTCAAACAGCACGTCGCCGCTGGCCAGGGTCTTCTGGATGATGGAGGACACGTCGCCAAGGTAGGGGACGAGGCGTTTGGCCACCGGGGCCAGGGCCTCGGCCACTGCGCCGGGATCAAGGGCCGGCAGTTCGTAGAGCTTGGTGAAAAGCGCGTTTTTCTCAATCAGCGCCTGGGCGATTTTTTTGGCCAGGAGGTCCGGGTCGGCAAAGTCGCCGGCGCGGATGCCGATGCGGGCCATTTTGTCTTCGTAGCAGGGACCGATGCCCCGGCCGGTGGTGCCTATTTTGGAGCCGGCCCGCAGGGTTTCGCGCGCTCCGTCGAGGAGGCGGTGATACGGCATGATGACGTGGGTCTTTTTGGAGATGACCAGGCGTTCGGGCGAAACATCAATGCCTTTTTTGGCCAGAGTGTCCATTTCCTGGCACAGCACTTCGGGGTCGAGCACGACGCCGTTGCCGATCAGGCAGGCCTTGCCCTGGTGGAGGATGCCGGAGGGGAGCAGGTGCAGGACGGTTTTCTCGCCGCCGACGACCAGGGTATGGCCGGCGTTGTTGCCGCCCTGGAAGCGGACCACGGCTTTGGCCGATTCGGTCAGCAGATCGACGATTTTGCCTTTGCCTTCGTCGCCCCATTGCGCGCCGTGGATGACGATGCCGTGCCCGGCCCCAGGGGCCTGCGATTTGGGAAATTCGGCCATGTTATGATTCTCCTCCATCTTTGGGACGAAACGCCAGGACTTTGCCCTGGTGTTGGCGTTTGGCTCCGGCTTTTTTGCCGGCCGGCGGCGCGGCGCTGATGTCCGGCGCAGCAGCAACCGGCAAAGGGGCGGCTGGTTCCCCTGGCTGGCGGCCTTGTGCCCAGTGATGATTGAACAATTGGTTTTTAAAACGCATTCCCTGGATCATGGCCAGGACCAGGACGGCTTCTTCCCAGCGTTGGGACGGTTCGAAATGTTCGACCGTTTCGGAATACTTGTCCCAAAGCGCCATGAGCGACGCTTCGTCAAAGGCCCGAAGCTGCTTGGCCATCTTGAGCAACACCTGTTCCACGACAACTCCCTTGCCCGGAAAAACTGCGGCGTCATGCGCCGCGGACAGGCCTTGTTAGCAGAATTGGACCGGGCTTCCAAATGCAATTTGCCCCTGTGCCCCGCCTGTGCTAGGCACGCTTGCACGTATGCGACAAGGAGCGGTCTAGCCATGAGCGACCTCAAAAAAATGTACACCACCATGGTGGAGGATCCTTTCCCGTCTGAATTGGTCATTCGCCTGGGCGATGCCGAGATGGCCTTTGCCAAGCGCACCTGGACCATCGACGGCCAGGAGAAGGGCCTGCGCTACGGGGAAAACCCGGACCAGCCTGCCGCGCTGTATGCGCCGGTTTCCGGCCGGCTGAATCTGGGCGGCGTGGAATTTCGGGGTCCTGGCGACGGGCTGGTGTGTGCGGCCACGGAGGAGCATCTGCTCCAGTCCGGCAAACATCCCGGCAAGACCAATCTCACCGACGTGGACAACGGCGTCAACATTCTCCAGTACCTGACCGCCAAGCCGGCCGCCGTTATCCTCAAACACAACAATCCCTGCGGCGCAGCCTGGTCCGATGCCGGCCTTGCCGCCGCGTTTACGGCCGCTTTTGCGTCCGACCGCATTGCCGCCTTTGGCGGGGCCATCGTGGTCAACCGCACCCTGGACGTGGCCACGGCCGAACAGATAAACGCCGTCTATTTCGAAGTGGTGGCCGCCCCGGACTATGAGCCGGAGGCGCTGGCCATCCTCAAGTCCAAAAAGAACCTGCGCATTTTCAAGCTGCCGGGCCTTGCCCAGCTGGAAAAACTGGTGGGACAGCCCTATCTGGATATGAAATCCCTGGCCGACGGCGGGCTGGTCGTCCAGTTTTCCTTTCGAAACCGCATCTTATCGGTGGACGATTTCCTGCCGGCCGAGGCCACGGACAAGGCCGGGACCTCGGTTGTGGCCCGCGCGCCGTCGAAGCAGGAGGCCGAGGATCTGCTCTTTGCCTGGGCCATCGAAGCCGGGGTCACCTCCAACTCGGTGATCTTTGTCCGCAACGGGGCCACGGTGGCCATCGGCACGGGCGAACAGGACCGGGTCGGGGTGGTGGAGCTGACCATTTTCAAGGCCAAGACCAAGTACGCCGACGGGCTGGCCTTTGCCGCCCACAAACTGTCGCTGTATGAGCTGACCCAGAAGGCCGCCGCCGACCCCGAGGCCAAGGTCAGCCTGGATGAAATCAAGGCCCGCACCGAGGCCACCTGTGGCGGACTGGCCGGTTCGGTGGTGGTGTCCGACGGCTTTTTCCCCTTCCGTGACGGCGTGGACCTGTGCATCGCGGCCGGGGTCACGGCCATTGCCCAGCCCGGCGGCTCCATCCGCGACACGGAAGTCATCGCCGCCTGCAACGAGGCCACGCCCCAAGTGGCCATGGTCTTTACCGGCCAGCGGTCGTTTCGACATTAAAGAAAAAGAAAAGGCAGAAGATGCCTCCGGCGGCCGGGAGGGGGTAACCCCCTCCCGGACCCTCCCTCTATAATAATTTTTCCCGTTGCAGGGGTCCGGGGGGATCATCCCCCCGCCGCCGGAGGCATCTTGTTCTCATACTCCGGCGGCGGCGGCGGCCTTGGGCGCGAAGCAGAAGGACTATAAATGGCGTTGGAACGGTATGCCGGACCGGGGTGTCTGGTGGAGTTCATGCAGGGTAACCAGAGCCAGGTGGCCTGGGTGCTGGAGGAATCTTCGGGTCGGCTTCGGGTCTACACGCTCACCCACCGCGAGGAGAAGATGGCGGCCTCGCGGGTGTTGCCGTGGATGGGGCCGCGCTATGACGGGGCCAGGGACAGAAGCGAAATTTCCGAGATCCTGGCCAGCCATCAGGCGCGGCGCGAGGCCGCGGCCAAGGCCATTGAGCCGCTGGAACTGTGGGAGTTGGCTCAGGGCGAGGTGCGCGAGGAGTCGGCCGAGTGGTTTGCCGGCCTGGTCGGCGAAACGCCGGACGTGGACGCCGTGGCGGCCATGGGCCGGGCGCTACTCGGCTGCAAGACCCATTTCAAGTTCCATCCGCCCAAGTTCGAGGTCTACTCGGCCGAGGTGGTCGAGCGCCGGCTGACCGAGGCGGCGGCGGCCGAGGAGCGCGAAAAGGTTGTCGTGGCCGGCCAGACCTTTTTCAAGGAACTCTGGCAGGGCTGGGCGTCGGCCGACCGCAAGAAAGGCGCGGCCCTGGCTGCCAAGCTCGATCCCGAAGCCGCGACCAGGCTGGCCGATCTGCTGCGCCGGCTCATTGCCGACGCCGACGACCAGGAGGTGTCCACCCTGTGGGCCATGCTGCGAAAGGGCCTGCCCGAGCATCCCTTCCTGCCGCTCATTCTGGCCGGCCAGTGGGGCATCGTCTCGCCACACCACAACTACCATCTCGATCAGGCCGACTACGATGCCGGCGACAGCTGGTGGCAGCCCTATGCCGACGAGATCGAAGCCCGACGCCAGGGGCTGGCCGCCCTGACCCGGGAGCCGGAGCCGATTCCCTTTGTCAGCATCGATTCCCCCACCACCCGGGACATTGATGATGCCTTTTTCGCCGAGGTACTGCCCGACGGCAACATCCGCCTGTGTCTGGCCCTGGCCGATCCGGCCCTGGATTGGGAGTTTGGCGGTCCGCTGGATACGGCCGTGGCCCACCGGGCCTCAAGCCTGTATCTGCCCGAGGGCGTCAGCCACATGCTGCCCGAGTCCCTTGGCACCGACCTCTACAGCCTGCGGGCCGGCGAGGTCCGGCCCTCGCTTCTGATGGAATGGGAGTTTGCCGCCGACGGCGCAGTCAACGGTTTTGCCATGCGCAAGACCTTTGTCCGGGTGGCGGAAAACACCTGCTACGCCGTGGTTGAGGCGGCCCTGGACCGGGGCGATGCGCCGGCCCATATCGTCCTGGGGGCGCGGTTGGCGGCCATGCTGCGCCAGCAGCGCCTGGATCGGG
Organism: Desulfovibrio sp. TomC; assembly: GCF_000801335.2. Classification (NCBI taxonomy): domain Bacteria; kingdom Pseudomonadati; phylum Thermodesulfobacteriota; class Desulfovibrionia; order Desulfovibrionales; family Desulfovibrionaceae; genus Desulfovibrio; species Desulfovibrio sp. TomC. Next base: position 12,117 of record NZ_JSEH01000012.1, on the reverse strand, counting down.
GCGCGGTCATTATCGAACGGCCCGAGCCGGAGATCATCCTGACCGGGTTTCCGGACGCCGCCCAGGTGGATATGGCCGTTTGCCCGAGCTATCCCAAGGCCCAGTTGCTGGTCAGCGAGTTTATGATCCTCGGCAACACCGCTGCCGCCGAGTACGCCGTCTCCCATGGCGCGGCCATGCTCTTCCGCACCCAGGACGCACAGTTGCCGCCGGAAGTCCGGGGCGTGCACAGCGATCCGCCGGCCATCCAGCGGGCGGTGCGCGAGCTGCCGCCGACGCTCACCGAGCCGGACCCAAGGCCCCACGCCACCCTGGCTGCGGCGGCCTATGCGCCGGTGACCTCGCCGCTTCGCCGCTACGGCGATCTGATCAATCTGGCCCAGCTCGAATGGCTGCTGCGCACCGGCGCGCCGCGCTGGAGCCGGGGGGAGCTTGAGGCCCGGCTGCCCCAGCTCTCGGCCCGCATCGAGGCCGTGGGCCGGGTCCAGCGTTTCCGGCCGCGCTACTGGAAGCTCCTGTTCCTGCAGCGCACCTGCAAGGAACGCACGTTTGAGGGCGTGGTGGTGGACAGCAACGGCGCGTTTGTCTCCCTGTCCCTGCCGGATATGCAGATCTATGTCCGGGCCACCCGGGACACGCTGGGCGATACGATTTACATCGGCCAGCGGTATGCGCTACGTTTGGGCAGGATTGATCCGCTGACCAATGAACTGCGGGTGTTTGGCGCGGAAGAAATTCCAGCCAGCCTGCCGGATGAACAGCTCTTTACGGAGGCCGGCGCGTCCTGACCCGGGCAGCCGGCAAAGCGAGTGTACCATGGCCTCTCTTGGTTTTATCCTGTTGACCTATCTGGTGGCCGCCTTTCCTTTTGGTTTGCTCGTGGCCCTGGTGGGCTGCGGCATTGACCCCAGGCTGGCCGGCAGTCGCAACACCGGAGCCACCAACGTGTCGCGGCTGTGCGGCACCAAGCTCGGCGTCCTGACCCTGCTGCTCGATCTGGCCAAGGGACTCGTGCCGGTCCTGTGCGCCCGGGCCATGTCCGATTCGCCGGTCTTCGTCTCCCTGGTCCTGGTGGCGGCCGTGGTCGGGCACATGTTTTCGGTGTTCCTGTACGGCAAGGGCGGCAAGGGCGTGGCCACCACCATTGGCGTCTTTTTGGGCGCGGCTCCGGTCGTGGCCTTGCTGGCCGTGGCTGCCTGCGTGGCCGTCATCTGGCTGTCGGGCTACGTCTCGGCCGGTTCCCTGGTCCTGGCTGTGGCTGTGCCGGTCCTGTGCGCCGTCCTTGGCCCGGTCCCCCTGGTCCCGGCCGCCGGGGTTGTGGCGGCGCTCATTATTTACAAGCACCGCGACAACATCGCCCGGCTGCGGGCCGGCCAGGAAAAATCCTGGCGCAAGGACCGCGCCAAGGCAGCCGGCTGAGCCATGCTGCACCTGCTGTACGTTTTCCTGGGACTGGTCGCGCTCAATGTGCTGGCCGGACTTTTTCTGTCCCGGCTGCGCCGGGGGCGGGGGCGCTCGACCGGCATGGGGGTGCTCGTGGCTGTGGACGCCGTGGTGGTGGTCCTGTTGCTGCTCGAAGTCTTCATGGCCTTTTTCTTTGTCCAATCCGACGGCTTCAATATTACCATGTCCAGTCGCCAGTGGTTTGCCCACTACTGGCAGCCAATCAATTCTCTGGGCTATCGGGACGTGGAACCGGCCCCCCGGTCGGGCAATGAAAAAATTGTGGCGGTCCTGGGTGATTCCTTTGTGGCTGGCCATGGCATCAACCGGGCCGAGGACCGTTTTGCCAATGGGCTCGGCCAGCGCCTCGGGGCGGGCTGGCGGGTGGTCAACATCGCCAAGATCGGTTGGGACACGGTGGATGAATACGAGGCCCTGGCCGCCTATCCGGTGACCCCGGACGTGGTGGTCTTGGCCTATTTCGTCAACGACATCTACCGGGCGGCCGAGAAAAACGGGCATCCCCTGACCTTTGCCGTGCAGTTTCCCCAGGGCCGGGCGCTCAACTATCTGGTCGATCATTTCGCGCTGGCCAACTTCGCCTATTGGCGGCTGGCCCGGGTGGGCAATGTGGACGACGCGGCCAAGGGATTCTGGCAGCGTCTGCGCGATGCCTATGCCGATCCCACGGTCTTTGCCGCTCATGCCGGGGAACTCGACGCCATTGTCAACTGGTGCCGGGAGCGCCGCATCCGCTTGGTGGCGCTTATTATCCCCAGCCTGTCCGACGTGGCCGGCAGCGCGCCCATGACCGCCCGGGTGGCGGCGTATTTCGCCGAGCGCAACATTGAAACCCTGGATATGACCCCGATGCTGATCGGTAAAAACCCGGCGGATCTGGTGGTCAACGGCGTGGACAGCCACGCCAATGTCCGGCTCAACGCCGAAATGGCCGAGATGCTCTCCCGGGCCATTGCCCCGCCGGCGAACTGAAGGTTTCGCTTGCGGACGTGAAAAAGCCCGGCTGTGCTGTTGCGAGCCGGGCTTTTTGCATGGCCTGCGCCGCGCAAGCGTCAGGCGTCGGCTTCGGGCTGGCGCGCCCAGCCGGGCAGCGGCCGGGGGTCGGCTTCGCATAAGGTGAGCAGCATCCGACCATCGCCCAGGGCCACGGACTTGAACTCGATCCAGCGCGACCGGCCGTCGCCGCAGCGCACGGGGTAGATCCGATGGCAGTTCCGGCCCTGGACGGTCAGCCAGTCGGCCGCCACCCGGGCGCGCAGGGACTCGTCCGGGTAGGCCTTTGGCAACCAGGCGGCAAGATCGGGGATATCTTCCAGAGTGTAGCCGACCAGATCAATGAAATACTGGTTGAGAAACACCACGCCGCCATCGGCCGAGGCAAGCAAGGCGGCATAGGGGACATGGGCCAGGATGGCCTTCAGGGTGTCGCGCTCGTTCTTGATGGCCTGTTCCAGGTTGTTGTGGTCCGTGATGTCCAGCGACATGCCGCAGATGGCATAGGGTTCGCCTCGTTCGTCCTTGAGCGGCACCTTGGTGGTGAGAAACCGGCGGACCTGCCCCTTGGCCAGCACATCCTCTTCAAACGTGTCGGCCCGGCCTGATTCGAGTACCCGGCGGTCGTCCTCGGCGATGCGGGCGGCCACCTCCGGCTCGTGGATGGAGCCGGGGGCCTGCCCGACGACCCCGGCCGCCGGTCGGCCGAAGGCCTCTTCCACGGCCCGGTTGATCATGATGCAGTGGCCGGCGGTATCCTTGAAATAGATGGCGCAGGGGACGTGATCGAGGATGGAGCGCAGCTGTTCCGAGGTCCGATGCAGGTTTTCGCGCATCCGGGCCATGGCTGTAATCTCCTCGGCGTGGAGGATCACCGTGTCTGGCGAAACGAACACAAAGGTCATATCGAACAGGCCGACCTCGCACGCGCCGGGCGGCCGCAGGCTCAGGCGGCGGCGGTCGGTGCGCCGGCTCTCGAAGGCGTTCCACAGGGCCAGATAGACATCCGGGGCCTCTTCGAACATGGCTTCGGCCGAAGCTCCGAGGCTGGCCCCGATGCGGCCCCGGAACAGGGCTTCGGCCGCCTTGTTGGCGTTGGTGAGGATGAGTTGGCGGTCCTCAAGGGCGAAGGTGAAGGAGGGCAGGGGGAAGTTTTGCAGATGGGTCTTGAGGCGTTCCTCGCTGGCCACCAGTTCTGCCTCGACCCGTTTGCGCTCGGTGATGTCTTCAACGAACCCTTCAACCACGCGTTCGCCGTTCTCGTCAGTGGCCAAGCGGGCGTGGAGCCTGCCGATAATGCGGGTGCCGTCCTTGCAGACGTAGGTATTATCGAAGTTGAGCAGCCCATGGCCATCGGCCAGCCGCTCCACAATCTCCTGCCGGCGCTGCGGGGCCTCAAATCCCAGGGCAACATTATGGCCGATGTGTTCGATCAGTTCCTTGGGCGTGTCGTAGCCGAGCATCCGGGCCATGGCCGGATTGGCCGCCAGGATGCGGCCGTCGACGGTCGTGCGAAAAACCCCCAGCACGGCATCGTCGATGAGGCGCTGGTAGCGGGCTTCGGAGGCGGCCAGGGCCTTGGCGGTGTCGTGCCAGTCGGTGACGTCGCGCCCGACGGCGCAAAATCCGATGACGTTCCCGTTCGCATCATGCAGCGGGCTGCGGGACAGAAGCAGGCGGCGGGTGATGCCGTCGCGGGTGACGATGGCCATGGGCCGTGTGGCCAAAAGCGGCACCGCCTGGGTCATGACGGCCTGATCGTCGCGTTCGACCGCCAAGGCGGTGTCCGGGGCAAAGACATCGTTTCGGCGCAAACCGACGAGCAAGGCCGGATCGCTGTCGTAGGGCGGCCCCATGGCGCGGGCCATGGCGCTATTGGCCCGCAGAATACGGCCCTCGGCGGAAACGAAGGTGATGGCATCCAGGCTGGCGTCCAGAACGGCCTGGAGCATGCTTGCATTTGTGGCGCTGCATTCCCGGCGGACCGCTTCGAGGGCGGCCTGGGCGGTACGTTCGCCGGTGACGTCGCAGCCGTAGAGGTTGACCTGCCCTTGGGCGGGCAGGGGGACGGCGGTTATGCGAAGGACGGCCTCGGCCACGGGCAGCTCGAACACCCGGGGCGCGGCGCTGTCCAGAGCGGCCTGGACTTCGGCCAGGAGCAGCGATCCCACGGACTCGCCTACGGCCAGACCGGCCGCGTTGAGCAGGGCGGCGCTGGCCTGGTTGGCGTAGGCCAGCCGGCCGTCTTTGCCCACGCGCAGCACCGGGTGGGGATTGTCCTCGGGAAATTGGGCCACCGAGCGCAGGTCGAGCAGGGCCTGGCGCTCGGTGGTGACGTCCTGCACCGTGCCGTGGATGCGCCACACGCGTCCCGAAGCGTCGTATTCGCACCGGGCCACGGCCTTGGCATGGCGCCAGCAGCCGTCGCTATGCCGGAAACGGTAGGTGTAATGGACAGGTTCGCCCCCGGCCGCCAGTCTGGCCCGGACGCCAAGGACCGCCGGCTGGTCTTCGGGATGGACCAGGGCCAGAAATTGGTCAAAGTCCGGGGTGGGGCTGCCCGGCGGCAGGCCGAAGATGCGGAAAAATTCCTCGCTCCAAAAGTCTTCATTGGCGACCAGATCGCGCACGAAGCTGCCGACCCGGGCCAAACGCTGGGATTCCCGGTAGGATTGCCAGAATCGGGGCGGGGTGTTGTCGGCCTGGGGACCCAGGGCACACGGTTTGGCCAGGGCGCGCACCTGGGCCAGCCGCTCCGGGGAATCCAGGAGCAGGCGGCGCACGTCGCCGGGAATCTTGCCGGCCAGGGCGAGCAAGGCGTCGGCGTCGTCCCCGAGTTCCCGGGCCAGGGCCTGGATGTGGTCCTCGGAAAGGCTCGGGGGAGCGCCGCGTTCGAGCCGGCTTAGGTACGAGGGCTGGATGCCCAGGCGTCCGGCCAGTCGGCGCAGGGTGAAGGTGTTGTCTTCGGCCAGCCGGGCCAGTCGTCTGCTGCGAATCCGTTCGCCAAAAGGGTGGGTTGCCATAACCCGTACACGATAGCGTGTACGGTACACAGGTGCAACCGGAGACCCTGGCGGGCCGGTCAGGCCGCGCCGGTTTCCGGTAAAAAGGCCATGGCCCGGGCCGAGCGCTCCAGGGTCAGGCGCAGGGGCGTCGGGTCCGTCATTTCGGCGGCGCGCAGGCGGCCGGCAATGCGCCGGGCCAGGGCGGTCAACTCCTCCAGATCCGGGGCCGTAAAATGCTCCAGGACGTCAGCCGCTTTTTCAACCTTGCCCAGGGCAATCAGGGTCAGGCCGAGTCCCAGACGGCAAAAGGCATCCGCGCCGTCGGTGAGTCGCAATCCGTGCTCAAACTCCACCCGGGCCTGGACAAGGTGGCCGGTGACGTACAGGGCATAGCCGAGTCTGGCCCGCACCGGGACATTGGACAGGTCGCCGCGCACTGATTCCCGATAGGCGGCCACGGCAGCGGGATAGTCGCCAAGCGCGTAGGCCGCGTCGCCGGCGGCGTGGGGGGCGGGGCGCGAGGCAACGGGATCGTTGCCCGGGGTGGCCGGCGGCGTCTCGGTCGGAATTTCGCGGCCAAGCAGGGCGCGAAAGAGGTGGCGACGGGGGACGACGCGGGGCTTGTCCGTGGTCATGAGGGCTCCTCGGTTACTGGGAAGGAGAGGCAGTGTCGCTCAAAAAGATGGACTCGATCTCCCGGATTCGGTCGTCGCCGGCCTGGACCACGGTTTGGAGAATGGTCTCGGGCAGGCCGAGGCTGCGCCAGGCGGCCTCGGAAACCGCCGGGGTCGGCGGTCCGGACAGGGCCGGCCAGACGCAGGCCGTGGCCAGGATGTCGGCAATATGGACCAGGGCCGTGTCCCGGGACTGGGGCAGGCCATCGGGGTGATGATGGTCGGCGGTCATGGCGATCAGGGATGGCGGGAAGTTCCAGTTGGTCAACAAGGCCCGGCCGACAGCGGCATGGTCAAACCCGAGCACGGCGATCTCGGCCTCGCTGGCCGGCAGTCCCTCAACCCGGGAGAGGAGCAGGGCCCGGCCGGCCGCAGCCGGCAGTTTGCAAAGGATCACCAGTTGGCCGATGTCGTGGAGCAGCCCGCCCACAAAGGTCCGGTTCGGGTCGGCCCCGGGCACGGATTGGGCCAGAAGCGAGGCGTAGGTGCCGCAGGCGGCGGCGTGTCGCCAGAACATGCGCATGTCGCACAACCCCGGGGCGATGTCGGAAAAGGCGGACACGGCGGCCAGCCCGGTGACCAGGGTGGTCAGTTCTTTCTGGCCGACCATGGACACGGCCCGGCCAATGGAGTCGACTGGGGTCCGGGAGGCGTACAGCGGACTGTTGACGAGCCGCAGCAGCTTGGCGGTCAGGCTCGGGTCGCGGCCGATAATGTCGGCCAACTCGCCGGACGAGGCCTTTTCCGAGTGCAGGGCCTCAAGCAGGCGTACATACACCTCGGGCAGGGTGGCCAGTTCCACCTCGCCGGAGACGAGGATGCCCGGGTCCACGGCCGAGGTGTCGAAAAGTTGGTCTTCCGGCGGCAGGCAGGTGAGGGTCGGGACGTCGGACACGGTGTCCAGGTCCAGACCTTCGGCCAAAGCCCGGGCCGCAGCGCGCCCGACCGCCAGGTCGAAGACGGCCCGGCCAAAGGGGCTTTCCAGGTCCAGGGCCTGGAAACGGGGCCGCATCAGGTCGCGGCAGCGCGCCCGGGCGATCTCCAGTCTGACGGCGGCCTCGTCGTCGCCGTCGTCGTCGCTGGCTATTTCCACGTTGCGTACGCCAAAAGCCCGCATAAGGCGCAGGTGTTCCTCAGAGAGGGTGACGCCGCCCTGGGCCAGAAGCACCCCGTCCTGACCACTGACGTCCCGGCCGACCACCATGCCGGGGGTGATATCTCCGATACTGCGTTTGACCACTGCGTGTTTGCCTCCGGTCGATCCGCCGGGCGCTTGTATGGGGCCGGGGCGGGAAATATGCATGGGACAGATTAAGATTGTAAAAAAGCTAACCGAAAGGAAAGGCGTCAGCCGGCTTTTTGCTCGGGTTTGGCGGCATTTTTTTCGGGTATCTCAGTTAACATACTATAATTACAGATAAAAAAATATTTATCCGAAATGTCTGCGCGTTGGCCCCTGTCTTGCTAAAGGAACCCCGTAAGCGGGCGGCCTTCCAAAACCCGAACCGCTTCGAATCACTGGCCGTGGCGGTCACCCCCTAGCCTCCTCCCCCAACACGCCACCACGGCCTTTTTAGGAAGCCGCTTGGGCCACTCCCTGGGCCTGGGCGGCTTCCGCTTTTTTCCCTGACCGTTTCCCACCCTTTGGACTTGATGGCCGGACAGTTCGTGATTATAGCCCGAAGACGCCGCCGTATCGGACCCCGGGTCCGGATAAGGGCGCGGGCGAATTCTTGCCCCGCCGGCGACATGCGGGAGTTGCCTTTGGAGAGTAAGGAATCCGGACCCCAGGCCTTTCTCGACTTCGTCAATCAGCGACTGGCCAAGCGTCAGCGCGAACTTGACGGAGCCGTTCGCTTTTCCAGTCATTACGCTCAGGTGGAATCCATTCTCCTGGAGCTTAAAACCGTGCGGACCAAGTTCGTGACGCTCATGCGCCGCGAGGGGCTCCTATGAACCGTTTGATGCTTCTGATGGCGGTCTTGCTGGCCGTCCTCTGGCTGGGGACGCCCTCGCCGGCTGCGGCCCAGAAGGACGCCGGCATCGTCGGCAACTGGTCGGCGACGGTCCTTGGCCAGCAGGTCACGGCCAGTTTCACCCGCAAGGACGACATGATTTTCGGCGTGATCGTCATCCCGGACATGGGCGGTACGTCCAACACCTACCATGTGGCCGGCGTGATCCTGGGGGCGGAATTCGCGGCCCAGCATGGCAGCGGCCATCTGCTGAAAGGCACGCTCACCGGGCCTGACACGGCCGAGGCCGTCTTCACCCCGAAATCCGGGCCGTCTCTGCCGCTCCATCTGACCCGTCAGCCCGGCCCGTAACCACCTCCCCGCCCTGGGGCCGGGGAGGTTCAGTTGCCGGTGTTCTTCTGGCCTATCGGGACCACCGGCACCCGTTCATCCTTGGCCCGGTCGGTCCAGGCCCGCTTGATGACCCCCACGTCTTCCTGGGGCAGGGTGGCCTCAATGGCGTCAAAGATCCGGTTGCGGATGAACACGAGGTCCTGATAACTCGGAGCCCGTTCGATCATATCCAAATAGTAGGCGATGGTATTTTCCTGTTCCATGGCGGCAAGCCTCCCGAGCGTGCCTGATTCCTGTGGCTCTGGGTGTAGCCGAGGCCGCCGGCGGGGGCAACAGCGGAATGGACAACAGGCAGGAGTTATCCCTCGGGCGGGTTGAAAAAACCGCACTTTTCACAGACAAAGCCGGCGTATTCCACGACGCCGGCTTCATTGATCCACACCTCCACCTCGTTGCGCTCGGAACAGTTGGCGCAGTAGATCAGGGCGATTTTGGTCTGTGGATCGTAGTCGCATTCCACGCCGCCAAGCATAATGGTTGTTGCATCGGCCATGACCGCCTCCTGGGCTGATGTTCTTTCCAGGGAATGTAACACTGTTTGCGTCCGGTGCAAGGTCCGGGACGGGTCGGGGATTGCCAGGGACAGCGTCCCGGGCTATCGCAGGCGGCAAAACCCGGCAGGAGCCGCCATGTCCCATCGTTCGCTTGTGTTGCACGACGCCTTCGCCTTTCCCGGCGGCGGCGAACAGGTCGCCGTCACCCTGGCCCGGGCCTTTGACGCCGATCTGATGACCGGGGTTTTCGACCAGGCGGCTTTTGCCCCGGACTATTTCGGCAGCGCCCTGCCGCAAAGCCTCGACGCCCCCGGCCGCCATCCCCTGGCTGCGCGACTGTCCGCGACCCTGGCCATGTGTCTGGCCTTTGAGCACCTCCCCCGGACGGACGTGCCCCTGGCTCTGCACAGCGGCGCCCTGACCCTCTTGGCCCATGGCCGCATCGCCGGGCCGCAAGTGCTCTATTGCCACACCCCGCCGCGCATTCTCTACGACCACCGCGATTTCTATCTGGCCCGCCAGTCGCCGCTGCGCCGGCCGGCCTACCGCCTCCTGGCCGCCCGCTACCGCCGCCGCTATGAAACGGCCATCCGGGCCATGGACGCGGTGGTGGCCAATTCCCAGACCGTGCGCCGCCGCATCCGGCAATTTCTCGGCCTTGAGGCCGAGGTGGTCCATCCGCCGGTGGCGACCGTCGCCTTTCCCAACCTCGGGCAGGAGCCGTTCTACCTGTCCACGGCCCGGGTGGATGTGCTCAAGCGGGTCGATGTGGTGGTTGAAGCCTTTGCCGCCCTGCCGGACAAGCGGTTGGTGGTGGTGTCGGGCGGCTCGGAATTGGCCCGGGTGCGGGAGCTCGCCGCCGGGCACGCCAATATCGAGATCCGGGGCTGGACCGAGGCGGCCGAGCTGCGCCGGCTGATCGGCACGGCCATCGCCACCATCTACATTCCGCGCGACGAGGATTTCGGCATCTCGCCGGTGGAGTCCATGGCCGCCGGCAAACCGGTCATTGGGGTGCGCGAGGGCGGGCTGACCGAGACGGTGGTGCACGGTGAAACCGGCATCCTGCTGCCGCCGGACCCCGGGCCGGCCGACGTGGCCCGGGCCGTGGCCGAACTGGGGCCGGACGTGGCCCTTGGGATGCGCGAGGCTTGCCAACGTCGGGCCGCCGCCTTTGACACAGCCGTTTTTATCCGCAACATGCAGGCCGTGGCTGCCCGGGTCATGGCGGGCCGCTCGCAGCCCACACCAGAGAAAAAATGAGAAAACTGCGTGTTATCGTCAACGCCGTGCCCCTGGCCACGGTCAATACCGGCATCGGCCGCTACCTGCGCTGCCTCTACGCCGCCCTGGAGCGGGCCTACGGTGACCGGCTGGACATCGCCTATTTCGACGGCCGCGCCGTCTCGGACACCCCGCCCCGGCCGCCGGAAAATCTGGCCGGCCGCTCGCACCTGACCAGCCTCTTGTGGAAGCTCCCCCCGGCCGTCGGCTTGGCCGTGCGTCTGGCCCGCCACTGGCAGCGCGAGGCCGCCTTCTATCGGGCCGCCAAGGGCTTTGACATCTATCATGAGGCCGCCTTCTTCCCCTTTCGCGTGCCGCCTGGGGTGGCCACGGTCTTTACCGTCCACGACCTGTCGCTGCTGACCATGCCCGAGCGCCATCCGGCCGAACGGGTGCGCTACTTCAACCGCTATTTCCACAAGCGCCTGCCCGGCGTGGCCCGGTATTTGGCCGTGTCCAAGTATACCAAGGCCGAGATGGTGCGGCTGCTCGATCTCGATCCGGCCCGCATCCGGGTCACCTGGAACGCGCATGAACCGGAGGTCTTCCATCCCGTGGACCTCCCCTTGCCGGCCGGCGTGCCCGAGCGCTATTTCCTCTTTGTCGGCACCAACGACCCGCGCAAGAACCTGCACGTCATCCCCAAGGCCCTGGCTGCCGCCGGCCTGTCCGTACCGCTGGTCACGGCCGGCTGGAGCGGCTGGTCCGGCGAACGCATGGAAGGCACGCCCCCCATCGAAATGGGCTACTGCGACGACGCCACCCTGGCTGCGCTGTACTCCAAGGCCCTGGCCCTGGTGTATCCCAGTATCTACGAAGGCTTCGGCCTGCCGGTGCTGGAGGCCATGGCCTGCCGCTGTCCGGTGGTGACCACGCGGCTGACCAGCCTGCCCGAAGTGGCTGGCGAGGCCGGCATCTATCTCGACGCGCCGTCCGATCCCGTGTCCATGGGCGAAACACTCGCCCGGGTGGCCGTCGACGACGCCCTGCGGGAGACGAGCGCCCGGCTGGGACTGGCCCGCTCGGCCCTGTTCTCCTGGGACGAAACCGCCCGGCGCACGCTGGAGGAGTTCGAGAAGAGCTTGGAGAGAGGGTAGATGGGGGAGAAGAGGGGAGATGCCTCCGGCGGCCGGGGGAATGATCCCCCCGGACCCCTGCAAAGGGGGAAGTTCCTCAAGGGGTTTTGTAAACAGCATTCAAGCCGGATGGGCTTGTATAGAAAGATGAGAAGGACATTATGAAAGACACGCTGGGTATCTACTACTATCCCAATCCCACGGAAAAGCGCGTGCGTATGTACGTGCGGGTGAGCTTCGGACAGGTCGAGTTTCGCCTCTGGAACAGCGAACACGCCGAGATCTGGGATCGCCACGACTGGATTCCCTACCCCGACATCGAGGCGGCGGCCGAGGAATACAAAAAGCGCGGTGCCGGCGCCGATCCGCTGGAGTTGTATGACCTGAACGTGGCCAAACGTCTGCTGGCCGACGAGGGCGTGCCATGCCCGTAGGGCCGGACATGCGCGTCTACGGCGAAGTGCGCGGCCTCACCGAGACGGCCGGGGCCGGGCTGGCCGCCGCATGCCCCTTTGAGACGGCGGACTTTGCCGACGGCGTGCTGCGCCTGGAACACGAAGGCCGCTGGGCCGATGTCGATGGCTTCATAGACGCCCTGGCCGCCGTGACTGACGCGGGCTGCCACGGCCACCTCGACGTCATCGACAACGAGGCCTGGACCATTACCCGATACATCCTGGAAGCTGGAAAAATGTCGTCGCAAACATTTGGCATCAATGATGTTTTAGAAAATACGGTGAGCGAGGGCAACATTTGAC